>JAENVT010000299.1 GCA_016650435.1 Ilumatobacteraceae bacterium | reverse complement strand
CCTTGTGCTGCACACCGTCAGGTGCTGGACCGGTGGATTCGAAGAGGCAGTCGTCGGTGGTCATTGACAATGCCGTGTCGAGATCGTGGGCAGCCCACGCGGCGCCGAAGGCGGCGACGACAGAGACTGCTTGGGATGTGTCGGTCATGATGTACCTCTCGTGTCGTACCTCTCACGTTGAATGAAAGTCATGTTGAAATGGGCAATGTTCAATTGACGAGCATTGGCAGATCGCGGTATCTTACTTACTAGTAGGTAAGCACGTCAAGAACTTCAGCAGACCAGAACTTCAGCGGATAAGGACAACGACTTGTGAAAGCTGGCCAAAGCACCGTTGCCGACACGGCAGAGCGAGCGCTCGACGTCGCCGAGCGATTGGTGCAGGTACGTGGTTTCAACGGCGTCAGCTACGCCGATGTCGCTGCCGAACTCGGCGTTACCAAGGCGGCCCTCCACTACCACTTCGCCAGCAAGGCCGAGCTTGGCGAGGCGCTGATCGACCGGTACGCGACCCGATTCGAGGCGGCGCTCGACGAGATCGACGACCGACCGGGCGACGCACCTTCGAAGATCTCGGCGTACGCCGCTATCTACCGCGACGTGTTGCGTCAGCAACGGATGTGCCTGTGCGGCATGTTGGCCGCCGAGTACCAGACGCTGCCGGCCGCCATGCAGCACGCAGTGGTCAGGTTCTTCGACCTCAACGAGACATGGCTCGAGGGTGTGCTCGACCAAGGCCGGCAAGCCGGCACCCTGCGCCACCGCGGGTCCGCCCGCAAAGCTGCCCAGGTCGTGATCGGCACCCTCGAAGGCGCCATGCTCGTGGCCAGGCTGCACGACGATCCCACGCGCTTCGAGGCTGCCGTCGACCAGCTGCTGGCCGAGCTCAGCGAGCGCTAGCCGGCAAGACCCTTCAACCACGGACGGCTGGATCTCTCGGGAGTCGCACCGCTGGGGACGAAGTCGCGCGTGGCCTGGGCGATCGCCGACGCACGCTGCACGTAGCCCTTGTTGTTGCAATGAATCTGGTCGTGGGCGAGCCATTGCGGATTCTTCTCAGCAAGAGACGCCCAGTCGAACACGAACATCTCGGCACCGCGTTCTTCGGCCACGGTCGACAGCGCAGAGTTCCAGTTCTCCTGACGCGGCAGAGCCTTCGGCAGATAGATGTTGACCCACATGACGGTGTGGCCGCTGCCGATCTTGTCCATCATCAGCCCTATCACTTCTGCGTGCTTGGCTTTGGCGTAGATGCCGGCGTCGTTGCTGCCAAGGGCCACGACCCAGAAATCGGAGTCACCCGATGTCGCCCGGATCGCGTCAACCGATGTCAGGCCGGTGTGTTGGTCTTTCTTCAGTTTCGTCCGTATCCCACGACTGTTGTAGGCGTCGATCTCGGCATGTCTCCACCCGAGTTCGGCGAATGCCTCGCTCTGGTATGGCATCGTGCCGATGGTCAGCGAATCGCCGATCACCGAGACTCGTGTGGCAGCTGCGCGCAATGACGATGCGCGCAAAGACGATGCACGCGATGACGATGCGCCGGCCTCGGCGGGTCGCAGCACTTCCAGCGCGGCGACCGAACCGAATGCGGCCAGGAGCCCCGCAGTGAGTACCTGTCGGCGAGACGACAGCAGAGGAAAAGACGGAGACTGCATGCTTGCGAATTCGGCGAGTGCCGTCGAGGACGGTTCGCAGAATTCAGTGAGATTTCGAGTTGGGGACATCCCGATTCTAGATCAGCAATCGGCGCGGGTGTCCGCGGTGTTGGCCGGTTCTTGGAAGCGGGCCGGCTGATCCCTCACCGCGTGGCTTTCCTGCGACGGCGAGTCGCGGTCACGGCCATCGCGCTACCGATTACGAGTACGAACAAGGCCCAGGTCAGCGTGCGCTGACTATCGGTTCCGGTCCTCGGCAGTGCGGCGGGGATCGGCGCCGTTGCGTTGGCCGCAGCCACCATCGCCAGCGCCAGTGATGCCACCGAACGGTCGTCTTCTGTGACGTTGAGATCGCCGGTCGGTAGGGCTGGTGACGAGTCGACATCGGTAACCCGATCACCGGGGGTCGAGAACCAACCGGAACCGTCCGCGACGATCTCAGCGATGTTGGTGTACGACGACTCGTTCACATCGTCGAGACGGGCGCGGATCGAGACCGTCATCGCTGCTCCGGGGCTCATCGACGGGAGGTTGGTCCAGGTGACGAGGTTGCCGACGGCGGTCGCACCATCGGACGCAGAGACGAACGTCAATCCGTCGGGTAGGGCGTCCTGCACGCTGTACAAACCGGAGGGGACATTTCCCTGGTTCGAGATGGTGATCGTGTAACCCAGTGTGTCGCCCAAGTGGAACGTCTGCCCGGCATCGAGTGCCTTCACCAGACTGAGGTCATAGAACATGGGGACATCGAAGCGGGCGATGTCTTCGTCGTCGAAGCCCGCATCGCCGGTCAGACCTGCTTCGCCGATCAGGGTGTTGTCGACCGTGCTCGTCGCGACATCGCCAGGCGTCGAGTCGATGTCGGTGAGTACCGGGCCTGCCGGCAGCGAATAGCCCGCCGCGCTGTCGGTGGTGATCTCCGCCGAGTTGATGAACGGTCGTTTCGTGATATCTGACACGATCACTCTCAACGTGACTGACGACGTCGCGGCTGGTTCAATCGACGGAAGGTTCCACACAACGCGGGTGCCATTGGGCGTCAACGTGCCACCGCCGGTGGTCGATTGCAGCGTGACACCCGGCGGGAGTGTGTCGGTGATGGTGTAGTTACCGGAAGGGACGTTGCCCTGGTTGGCAACGGTGATTGTGAACACGACGGCCCCGTCGTACGTCGTTGTCGGCGTGTTTGCGGTTTTGACGAGCGCCAGGTCGTACGCCGGGTTGACGGTGACCGTGGCGACGTCCTCGTCGTCGAAGCCTGCGTCCGGCCCGGTGCCCGCCTCACTGATCATGATGTTGTCGGCCGTGCT
>JAENVT010000298.1 GCA_016650435.1 Ilumatobacteraceae bacterium | reverse complement strand
CTTCGTGATCTGTGCGGCGGCCTGCAACGACAGGCCGGTGGCGAACAATCGTTGGATGACGTCGTCATGCAGATCTCGGGCAATTCGCTCGCGCTCGTCGAGCAATCCGGCAGTTCGTGCCACCTCGTGGAGGCGGGCATTTTCGATCGCCAAGCCGGCAGCGGCAGCCAAGCCGACCGCAAGCTCTTGATCCACATCGGTGAACACCTCACCATCTTTCTTGTCGGTCATGTAGAGGTTGCCGTAGACGACGCCGCGCAGGCGGATCGGCACGCCGAGGAACGACGTCATCGGCGGATGGCCCGGTGGGAATCCGAAGTTGTCAGGGTGCGCATGCAGGTCGGGGAGCCTCAGAGGCTTGGGTTCCAGGATCAACAGACCGAGAATTCCATGACCCTCGGGTCGCGCCCCAATGCGAATGGTCGCTTCCTCGTCGATACCGACCGTGATGAACTCCGCCAGACGAGACCCGGTTTCATCGAGCACGCCCAACGCCGCGTAGTTCGCATCGACCAGATCCGCAGCAGTTTCGGTGATGCGCCGGAGGGCGTCGGCAAGTGTCTGTTCAGACCCGATCGCCATGACGGCGTCGAGCAAACGGAGCAGTTGTCTCGCGCCGGCGAACTCGAAGCGATTTGGCACCCCACTGAGGTTAGGGCGCAGCACGGCTAGGTTGTGGCAGTGACCATCCGAGTGTTCCTCCTCGATGACCACGAAGTGGTGCGCCGCGGAGTGCGAGAACTACTGGAAGGCGCGGATGATCTGGAGGTCGTGGGCGAGGCGGGTACCGCCAAGGAAGCCCGCCAGCGGATACCGGCGACCCGACCCGATGTCGCAATCCTCGACGTCAGGTTGCCCGATGGAACAGGCATCGAGGTGTGCCGCGACCTCCGCTCGCAGATGACCGACCTCAAGTGTCTGATGCTGACCTCGTTCAACGACGACGAGGCCTTGTTCGACGCGATCCTGGCGGGCGCCGCTGGATACGTGTTGAAAGAAGTTCGCGGATCGGATCTCATCGAGAGTGTCCGCCGCGTCGCTGCCGGCCAATCGTTGCTCGATCCGATTGTCACCGCCCGCGTGATCGAGCGGCTCCGCAACCCACCGCACGACTCGCTGACCGACTCGCTGTCACCACAGGAGTCGACCATCCTCAGCCATCTAGCTGACGGTCTCACGAACCGACAGATCGCCGAGCAGATGTTCCTCGCCGAGAAGACCGTCAAGAACTACGTGTCGAACCTGCTGAGCAAGCTTGGTATGGACCACCGGACGCAGGCAGCTGTCTATGCGGCTCGGCTCGCCGAACGACGAACGCACAAACCCGGCGACTAGCCGACTTACCGACGTCTACGCAGCGCGCACACGCGGATGAATCACTGCGACAGGACAGTCGGAATTTTCGAGGACGAAACGGGCGACCGATCCGAACAGCATCGTCTTGAATCCACTCGATCCACGCGATCCCACAGCGATGAGATCCGCGCTCGTGCTCGCCGCAGCAAGCGCCGCTGCCGGCGGGCCATCAACCAGCTCGGAG
The DNA here is from genome assembly GCA_016650435.1 of Ilumatobacteraceae bacterium. The sequence continues at coordinate 3,445 of JAENVT010000298.1, read as the reverse complement.
CTGACGGCGCGACCCATTCGTGTTTCGCAGCGGTCGACGGCATCATCGAGCATGCGTTGCGCCTCGCCGAGACCATGCTCGATGCTGCGCAGCGAATACCCCGAAACGCCGGTTCGTTGCCAGGCATGGATGATGGTCAACTCTGCGCCTTGGCGGTCCGCCTCATCGGCAGCCCAGTCCAACGCCGTTGCAGCCGCGTTCGAGTCGTCGATCCCGACGGTTATCCGGCGAAGTGGCTGTCGTTGTTGTCCACGAAGCGCAATCACAGGACACGACCTTCGCCGCAACGCCGCGCCCGAGGCCGAGCAGAGCAATCGACGCGTGGTAGTTCCCAAATGCGATTCGCCAACGATCAGAAGGTCGGCGCTGCCGGCCTTGTCGACAAGTGCGTTCTGCGTCTCGAGGCCAATGGCCGTCTCGTCGATCGACAGCAGCGGATGGAGTCGGCGTGCAGCGGCGACTGCATCCGTCAGACGTTCGCCGTGTCGTGCTGTGCAGTTCTCGGCCGAACACGACACCGCTGAACAAGTCACTATCTGCAACTCGGCGCCCCGGGCAATCGCCTCTTGGGCTGCCCACTCCACCATTGATACGGCGGTCGACTTGGCATCGAGTCCGAGCACGACCAGCGGCTGCGGTGACGCGTCCATCGGTTCTTCGTCGACCGCCGTCGTCTTCACCGTCTCCAACACACTCATGGATTCATGGTGCCGTATCGAAGTCAGCGACGGCAGAGCACAAAGTCACACGAGCCCGTGCCTGTGTCCTCTAACCCGCTCGCCGCATGTTTCGTACCGTGAAGGTCAGAAATCTCAGATCAACACGGAGGAAGAAATCATGAGCAGGGAAGTCCTAGAACAACCACGACAAGTCAGGCCAGTCGACGAAACAACGTCACCGGTCGCTCCAGTCGTCGCTGTCAAGCGTCGCACGATCGACAGCATCCTGATCGGCTTCGGCGTCGTCGCCATGGCAGCGTTTGCTGTCGCCGGCGGCCTGCTGACCTGGGGCCACAACTTCTCGAGTGACTATGTCACCAAGGAGCTTGCGTCACAGAACATCAGCTTCCCCTCGGCAGACGCTCTCACCGCGGGCGACCGTGCCGACCTGGTCAAGTGGGCCGACCACAAGGTCGACACCGGCGCCGAGGCTCAGGCCTACGCCAGCTTCATCAACGGCCACCTCGCCGCTATCGCTGCCGGCGCCACGTATGCCGACCTCGGAGCTCCCGAGAGCGCCGCAAAGGCCGACGTCGCCGCTGCCGTGAAGGCTGGCAAGAGCACGACCGAAGTTGCCGCACTGCAGGCCAAGGCCGACGTGGTCACCGCCAACCGCAACACCATGTTCAAGGGTGAGACCCTCAGGGGTCTGTTGCTCTCGGCTTACGCATGGTCCACAGTCGGCACCATCGCCGGTTACGCCGCCTTCGGCGCCTTCGCCGCCGCCGCAATCATGCTGGTCCTCATCGGGCTCGGCCTTATCCACCAGCGTCGGACCCCCAGGACCACCTGAGTCCGCCTGACTCCGCAGAGCGGAAACGAACGTGCCCGGCCACAGTGGCCGGGCACTTTCGCGTTGTGTCACCGGTCCCCGGCGGCCGATGACGTTGTCCTCTAGTTCCGTGGACATCGCCGGCGCACGATGCATGTACGGGAGCTCGGAGATCGACTCCCACCCGTCAATGGAAACCAACAAAAAGAGGTGTTTGATGAAGGCTCTCGTGTATCACGGTCCTGGCAAACAGGCGTGGGAAGAAGTAGCTGATCCGGTGATCATCGATGGCACCGACGCGATCGTTCACGTCGAGGCCACCACGATCTGCGGCACCGACCTGCACATCATGAAGGGCGACGTCCCGGCGGTCACCGACGGTCGCATCCTCGGCCATGAGGCTGTCGGCACAGTCACGGCTGTCGGCGACAGCACCCGGCGAGTCAAGGTCGGAGACCGCGTGCTGGTGTCGTGCATCTCGTCGTGCGGCACGTGCGAGTACTGCCGCAAGGGTCATGGCGGCCAGTGCCTCGGTGGCGGAGGTTGGATCCTCGGTCACAAGATCGACGGCACCCAGGCAGAGTTCGTGCGAGTTCCCTTCGCCGACCTGTCGACATACCCGATTCCCGCCGGCGTCAGCGACGAAGCAGTCCTGATGTTGGCCGACATCTTGCCGACCGGTTACGAGGTCGGCGTACTCAATGGTCAAGTCCGTCCAGGCGATGTTGTCGCAGTCGTTGGTGCCGGGCCGATCGGGCTTTCCGCCATCATGGGATCGCGTTTGTACAGCCCGACGACCATCATCGCAATCGACCTCGCCGACAGCCGGCTCGAGGCCGCCAAGCAGTTCGGCGCAGACGTGACCGTGAACAACTCACGGGAAGATGCGTTGGAGGTTGTGCGTTCGCTGACCGGTGGACTCGGGGCGGATGTCGCCATCGAAGCCGTTGGCACGCCGGCCACGTTCGAATTGGCAACGGCACTGATTCGGCCTGGCGGACACGTTGCGAACATCGGTGTGCACGGAACGTCCGCAACGTTGCACCTCGAGGATCTGTGGATCCGCAACGTGACGGTCACGACCGGCCTCGTTGATGCGTATTCGACCGAGACGTTGCTGCGCCTGATCGGCGCCGGCCAGCTGGATGCCGGCCGCTTTGTCACCCACCACTTCCAGCTCGACGAGATGGAGCGTGCCTACGAGGTGTTCGGCGATGCAGCCAACACGGGTGCGTTGAAGGTTGTGTTGACGGCGGCGCCGCCGAGCTGACCGAGATCTGCCAATCGACTAGCCAGCCCGCCGAGACGGAGTTCTCGGTGAGCTGGCTTTCGGTGGTTTTGGAAGCCGTGTAGCACCCCTTTACTACGGTGGCAGGGGTGAGCACGCGTCGTTGGCAAGTCGAGCAAGTGTTGGCGTTGGCGCCGAGGCCATCGTCGGTCGCGGCCGCGCAGCCACTTGCCGTTCCGGCCAGGTGGACCAGCACCGGTTGCGACTCGCGGGCGGTGTGGGGACGCTTCGTCGGCACGAGCGCCGAGCCCTACGAATGCGCGGTCGACCACGTCGACGTCGCCTTTCGCTGCAGCTGCCCCAGTCGGATCTTTCCCTGCAAGCACGCCCTGGCATTGCTGCTGCTGTGGGCCCGCGGTCAAGTTGCCGAAGGCTCGCCACCATCGTTTGCATCGACGTGGATCGCCAAGCGACTTGCCACTGCCGAGGCACCTGGTGTTGTTACGCCGCCGGCAGATCCGTCTGCCGACGCGGAAGGCGAAACTGTTGCCGCGGCGCCGGCGGTGCTCCCACCGTTCCCACCCCTCGAACCCAGCAAGACGCGCGACGACCGCATTGCCCGCATGTCGGCAGGCCTCGCCGAACTCGATCGTTGGCTCGACGACCGCGTCCGCACCGGGCTTGCCGACCCGTCGCTAGCCAGCTACAAGACATGGGACGGATTGG
>JAENVT010000297.1 GCA_016650435.1 Ilumatobacteraceae bacterium | reverse complement strand
TGATCCGATTAGCACTGGCGCACGTCGGCCAACTGCCCTGAGCAGGTCGAACTCGTTCAGTCGGGGAGCACTAGACAAAATGGATGCCCGGCGGGGTCGAGGAAGACCCGAAATGCATCCGGCTCCGGTTGAACCCCCGCCTTGCGTGCACCGAAGGCGATCACTGCGGCTTCACTGGCGTCGAGGTCGTCGACCTGGAAGTCGAGGTGGGCCTGCTGAGGATGGTCCGTGCTCGGCCAAACCGGCGGCACGTGGTCGGGCGCAAGCTGAAACGCGAGGGTCGCGCCATCGTCACCGCGCAGCTGCACCCATTCACCATCGTCGCGGTCAACGTCCCAACCGGTGACCTTGGAGTAGAACTCGGCAACGCCTCGAGGGTCGGCGCAGTCGAAAGCGAAAACGGTGAGCTTGGCAATCGCAGGCATGGACCGAGAGTACTCAGCCGCGCGAGAGCTCAATCAGTTTGGCGACGGTGTTGAGATTGCGGGACGTGCCGTGAACATGCAGACGCTTCTCGAAGTAGTCGAGCGTCATCTTCGATCGGCCGGCACCGTTCGGGTACAAGCCGTAGAGCTCCCTGCCCAGCACGACGAACTGATCCGGCAGGAAACGGTCGGTCTCCAACCGGGCAACGTCATCGGCCGCCGGCACGTCCGATAGATACGTGATCAACGCCCGTGCTCCGTCGGGCACGTCCTTGAAGGGATTGGCCGCGAGGCTGGCGCGTAGTTCCTTCGGTGTGCGCAGCACTGCCGCGACAGCGAGGCCGGATGTCGCTTTGATGCCCGCACAAATCTCGGTAGCCATGGCTGCTCGATCCTTCCGAGCCGAGTTCAGCACCACATTGCCGCTTTGGATGTAGGTCGACACCTCTGCGTGACCCAGGGTGGTGACCACGTCCCTGAGGTCGGCCATGGCAAGTCGGTTGGCGCCCCCGACGTTGACGCCACGCAGCAAAACAACCCATGTCGCCACTCCTCCACCTTGCCACAGACGCCGCTAGCAGGCTCTCCGCATCCCAACGATGTCTGGGTTCTAGGCGCGATGTTCGCTACAATTGGATGGCCATGCCGCGTACGTCCCGACCCGACTCCACCCCATGACACACCACTCCGCCCAAACCCGCCGCCCCACTTCGCGCGCCCAGCGCGACATGCGGCGCGCCGGCGCGGTTCTCGCTGCCGGCGCCGCACTGATCGGCATGATCTCGCTCGGCGAGTCGGTGTTCAAGGGCTCGCCTTCACAAGCGACTGCGGCAGCACCCAACTCGCAGGCCGCAGGCTCCGAGACGCCGTCGACCGGTGGCGTCGCCGGCGTCACCGCGACGACTGTCGCAGCGGATCAGCTCACCCAAGGCGCCGTCCAAGACATCACCGGCGACGAACCATCCGACACGAGCGCCGGATGCACGATCGACAAGCGCGACCTACGCATGGGCGACTCGGGCGCCGCAGTCACGTGCTTGCAACAGGCATTGGTTGCCAAGGGCTACCTCACTGAAACGCCCACTGGCCAGTACGACAACGCCACGTTCAGCGCGGTCAACAAGATGCAGACAGAGAAGGACCTCTTCGTCGATGGCCTCGTGGGCCGCGAAACGGCGTTGGCCCTCGACATCTGGCCCGATGAGGCATCGCTCGTCATCCACACTCCGCCACCCGCAGCCGGTGCTGTCGATCTGCTCGGTTACCCGCTCTCGTTCGTGGCGACGAGCGGCCCCGATGCGCCAGCTCTTCCGCCCGACACCGGGAGCGGCAAGCGAGTGGTGTATCAGCGCGCCGGTCAGCGTGTGTGGGCAGTCGACAAGAACAATCGAGTCATTCGTTCGTGGCTGGTCTCGGGCAGCAAGTACAACAACGAAACCCCGGGCGTGCACCAGGTGTACAGCCGCAGCGAAGTGTCGACAGCGTGGAACGGCAAGGCGCTCCTGCCACACATGATCAGGTGGCTGAAGACCGATATCGGTGCCATCGGCTTTCATGGCATCCCGCGTCACGTGTCCGACGGATCGCGATACGAGAAGGACTCTGAGCTAGGCACGCGCTTGTCGGGTGGTTGCACTCGTCAGGCCGACCTCGACGCCGACTTCATGTGGGACTTCGCCCAGATCGGGACCAAAGTCGTCGTCCTCTGACGAGGCGGTTTCTGCCGACATTTGATCCCAGACGCGAAAGAACCGCCAACCCCGAAGGATCAGCGGTCCATTCAATAGCGATCAGCTTGTGTCAGAGAGGCCTGACGTTTTGTGCTTCCTCGCCCTTACGGCCGGGAGCGATGTCGAACTCGACACTCTGGCCCTCTTGCAACGACTTGTAGCCGTCACCTTGAATGTTGGAGTAGTGAACGAAAACATCTTCGCCACCCTCACGCGCAATGAATCCGAAGCCCTTCTCGGCATTGAAGAACTTCACGGTACCTGTAGTCAACTGTCTCTCATCTCATTAGATTGCCCGCCAGATTCAGCGGGCGACGAAAACGCTATCGCCGAGCGACACAGAACGTGCTTTCCCGGTCAACGCGTCTCTCACCGGTAGAGATCGGGGGTGTCGAACATCGTGACTTCGACCGGCTGCCGCCTGCGGAGTGACTCGATGGCTGATTCGACAACTCGCTCGGCGACCAAGCCGTCCCATGCCGACGGTCCGACTGTTGTTCCGGCCACAACCGACTGCAGCCACACGGCATCCTCGATCCGATAGGCCTCCGCGAACCGCGCGAACCAATCGGTTCCGATGTTGAC
>JAENVT010000296.1 GCA_016650435.1 Ilumatobacteraceae bacterium | reverse complement strand
GTATGCCCAATCGAGGGCGTGCAGTGATCCGGGCGAACCATCGACACCGACCACGATCTTCTTCATCGTGTCGCCAACTTCGGCGGGCGGCTTCGAAGGTACGACGATGACCGGAACATGCGCACGATGAATCACGCCGGTTGTCACCGAGCCGAGCAATCCGTCCAGAAAGCCTGCGTGGCCAGTTGCGCCGACGACAATTTCATCATCTGACTCCGCCGCCTCTATCACACCGCTGACCGCTGCGCACATCTCAGCGGTACCGTCGACCACCAGCTTCGGATCGATTGCCTCGACGACCTCGAGTGCCCGACCGACGACGGCGTTTCCCCCCTCCTCGAGAGTCTCGATATCGATCGCGATTGGATAGACGGCGACCGTGGAGCTTCCGTACCCCGGAACCGTGTAACACGACACAACTCTGATGTCAGCGTTGCGGCGGCGGGCCTCATACGCCGCCCACCGCAACGCCTCCATCGACGGATCGGATCCGTCCACTCCAACAATGATCTTCGTCGTCATGTCGTAATCGTGAGCTTCGCAGCCGCGACACAACAGGGTCCAAGGACCTCTCGACCACGGAGCTTCGCGGGCGACGAGATAAGTCACGGCGTGGTGATGGCGATGACCAGGCGAGGTAGGCGGTCGAGCGTAGAGACCTCGAATGGGCGCGCGGCTGATCGAGTCCGATGACCAACCGGTGATCACGTTCGCACGACGGAGCACACCCAGCTGTTGAGACAGGTGCGACGGCTCGAGCCCGCCATCAGGGATCAGCTCACTCACCGACCGTTCCCCATCCCGAAGCAACTCGAGCACGCGAATGCGCGCCGGATGAGCGATCGTCTTGAAGAACTCCGCCTCCACCTCATAGATGCTGGCCGTCATCACATGACCTTCCGACCAGGTGAACCACCCTGCACACTCCACAAGTGGCGCCCTGATCGGTCGATACCTGCATGAGACCTAACCTTGCAGGTGTGATCGTCCGTCGCCCAAGGGTCACCGATCACATGACCGGCGTCGACGCTCAACCGCCGGTAGCGAGATGAGTCGCGGCGTCGCCGCTCTCGCGCCGGCGGCGCTCACCCTGTCCGCAGCCGCTCGCCAACCGGTGCTCGACATTCTCACCGTTCTGGACGCAACCGAGTCCGGGTTGAGTTCCGACGAGGCGGCTCGCCGCCTCTCGAAGTTCGGGCCGAACGTGTTGTCGTCGCGTACGGTGACGGTGTTCGGTGTGCTCGGACGTCAGCTCCGCAATCCGCTGCTGATCTTGCTGCTGGCTGCCGCTGGCGTTTCTGCGGCGACGGGTGACGTCACAGACGGCGGGATCATCGCCACGATCGTGGTGCTCAGTGTCGGGCTCGGGTTCGTCAACGAGTTCCGCTCCGAGGTCGCTGTCGCCGCGCTGCATGCAAACATCCGCCACGAGACTCTCGCCTGGCGTGACGGTACAGCGCAGCGCACCGACGTCGCCGACCTCGTGCCGGGCGATGTGGTGACGTTGCGGGTTGGCGACCTGGTCCCCGCCGATTTGCGCCTGATCGAAACGGTGCAGCTGGAGTGTGACGAAGCAGTGTTGACCGGTGAGTCGATCGCCGCGGCCAAGACGGTCGAGCCGACGTCATCGGACTCCGAAGTCGATCTGCCTTCGTGTGCGTTCATGGGCACAATCGTCCACCAAGGCTCCGGCCGGGCGGTCGTCGTCGCCACCGGGGCGTCGACGGTGTTCGGCAAGATCGCCGTGGGTCTGGGCGAAAAGCAGGCCGAGACGGCCTTCCAGGCTGGCCTCCGCGGGTTCTCCAAGTTGCTCGTCCGCGTCGCCGCAGTGCTGACGATCTCAATCTTCGTGATCAACATCGCCTTCTCCCGCCCGCTGCTCGAGGCCCTGTTGTTCTCACTCGCAATCGCGATCGGCATCACCCCACAGCTGCTGCCGGCAATCGTCAGCGTCAGCTTGTCCACCGGTTCACGGCAGCTCGCCCGCCAACGGGTCCTCGTCAAGCGGTTGGTGACGATCGAGGACCTCGGCAACATCGAGTTGCTGTTCACCGACAAGACAGGCACGCTCACCGAGGGGGCTATCACCTTCGACCGCAGCCTCGACCCGACCGGCCAACCCGTCGACGGGTCGCTTCTGTTCGGGTTGGTGTGCAACGAATCGACGATCACCGCTACCGGACCGGTCGGTGGCAACGCACTCGACACCGCTCTGTGGGTCGCGCCCGCCGCAACCGCACTCGAGTCCGGCGCCGATCCGCCCTCCGGGTACGAACGGCTCGGGCTGCTTCCGTTCGACCACGAACGCCAGCTGTCCTCTGTCGTGGTCAGAACCAACGACGGACGAACGGTCCTGGTCACCAAGGGAGCACCCGAAGCACTCCTCACCCGCTGCATCGACGTCCCCGCTGAGGCAGACGCAACCCTGCAGGGATTGTTCAGCGAGGGTGCCCGCGTGGTCGCCGTAGGTACTCGATCGTCAGAGGGCATCACTCAGCCGACGAACGCCGACGAACGCGACCTCCATCTCATCGGCTTCCTCACTTTCGTCGATCGACCCAAAGCCGACGCCGGCGAGTCGATCGCCCAGCTCAACCGGATCGGCATCGCCGTCAAGATCATCACCGGCGACAACGGCATCGTCGCCACCAAGGTCTGTCACGACATCGGCCTCACCGCTGACACAGTCCTGACCGGGGTCGAGCTCGACGCCCTCGACGACGATGCGCTTGCCGCCGCTATCCCGGGCACCACCGTGTTCGCCCGTGTCAGCCCCGAGCAGAAGTCGCGGATCGTCAAGATCGCCCGCCGCACGGGCGTCGACGTCGCCTACATGGGAGACGGGGTCAACGACGCCCTCGCCCTTCACGCCGCCGATGTCGGCATCTCCGTCGAATCCGCGACCGACATCGCCAAAGACGCCGCCGACATCGTGCTGCTCGACAAAGACCTCGGGGTCCTCGCCGACGGCGTTATGGAAGGACGACGGATCTTCGCCAACACCCTCAAGTAC
>JAENVT010000295.1 GCA_016650435.1 Ilumatobacteraceae bacterium | reverse complement strand
GACGATGTGTTGTTCGGCGACGTCTGGGAACGGCCAGGCCTCTCCAAGCGCGACCGCAGCCTGATCACCGTGGCCGCTCTCGTCGCGCTCAACCGCGGCGAGCAGCTCCCCGGTCACCTGCGTCGGGCGATCGACAACGGCCTCACCGAGGACGAACTGATCGAGGCGATCACTCACCTCGCGTTCTACTCAGGTTGGCCTACAGCCGTGAGTGCGATCGTCGCCGCGAAGAAACTCTTCGAACCGTAGATCGAACGCAGTGTGATGAGAGATGTGCGTCGCCGGACGGCTCATCTCTCATCGGGAGTTCGAACGCGTCGGCTCTCAGTCGCCCGGTCCTGGATCGTCGGCCGTCCAGGGCACCGAACCCGACAGCCAGTGAGTAATCCTCTCCTCCTGGTCGTTGCGGTGGAGATGTCGCGGTGGAGTGGCGAAGGTTGCGTAGGGACGGCAGCGCAGCACGACGCGCTCTTCGTCTTTGGCCATCTGTTCTACAAACGGACGTGCTTCCTCGGCGATCGGTTCACCAGACATTCGCTCACCGACGGCCATCATCACATCGACGACCACCCTCGGATCGCGGTCGACGACGGCGTCGCAGTACACCTGGAGGTAGCCCACCGGCCACCGTTCGTCGAGCACGAGCACGCTGACCTTGCCAAGGCGTTCGACCGCCTTGGTCTTCGCCCGCGCTCGCATCGTCGAAACCAGCAATTCCCCGTCGTCGGTTGGCACGTAGTACACGATCGACTGGGCCGGGCCATCCTCGCGCCGTGCGTATGCCAGGACACAGGTCCTGTGGGTTTCGACGAACATGCGGCGCTCCGACGGGAGCATGTCGCGATCAGTCGGCACGTCGAACGGTGCGGCGGAGAGCGGTAACACGGTCATGGGATTCCTCGATCCGGGGTGTTCAGGTTGCGGATGTTCAGGTTGCGGATGTTCAGGTTGGGGGTGCGCCGTGGGTCGGGCCCCATTGAGAGCCGACCAAGGTGGCGACTTCGGCGATGTTGGGTGGTGTCGTGTTGTTGAACAAGTCGCCGTCGGTCCAGTGTTCGATCATGTGGCCGTATGGGTCGAGCCAGTAGTCGTAGATCTGGCTGCCGAGAATGTGCCGGCCGATCCCCCATTGGAGGTGACGGCCGCTGTTGGTGAGATGGGTATAGCCGCCCATGAGATCGTCGAAGTCGGACACCTCGAACGCGGCGTGGTTGAACCCGGCTTTGCCGACGCCGACGAGGAACAAGGTGTGATGGTCGACGTATCGCTCGCCCTGATCGCACCGCAAGAAGGCGCCGAGCGCGGTGTGCTCGTCGAGTTGAATCTCATCCGACGTGACCAGCCCGAAGTGTTTCTTGTACCACGCTTCGCTCGCCGGGTAGTCGACGACGTTCAAGACACAATGACCGAGCCGCTTGACGTGCGACGGCCCCGACACGAGCACGACGGCGTGCACCCTTGCGTGGCTGGGAGTCGGCGTCGTTGCGAATCGCGGCAGCCGGCACCGGCAACCTGCCGACCGAGCCGCGTCCGGCGACTACCTCGACGCGGAAGCCATTTGGGTCCGTGGCGCGCACGACGCCGCCTCCGCCAGGACCATCGAGTTCGACCACATCGGAGAACTCGTCATGGTTCGCGAGAACGTCGAGGTCGGCCCGGAGGTTGGCTTCAAAAGCGAGGCCGATGAATCCGGCTTCAGCGCCGAGATGAGCGACGTGCACGAACCCTTCGTCGTCGGTACCCCGCATGTACAACGTGTCGTCGGTTCGCTCCGCGCACTGCATGCCGAACTCCTCGAGAAACACCTGCATCACGTCGAGATCCGGAACACGGAAGCGGACGAATGCGATGTCGTTGACCTTGATGCCCATGATGTTGAAACCCTCAGTTCATTGGAAGCGTCATGGTGACGAAGCGGAGGATCTCGTCCGCGGTGACCGGCTCTGGCTGCGTAGCGGCGAGGACAGCGAAGCCGTAGAACGCGGCGAACGTTGCTCGAGCGCGGTCCTCGTCGGCCCCGAAGGCCCGGATGATTGGGATGACGCCGGCAGACCACGGCGAACCGACCGAAAGCTGGTCGGGCCGGCGCGCGGCGGCGACGCGGAGTTCGACAGTGGCCAGCAGTTCGAAGCGGCGAGCGCCCAGCAGTTCCCCGAGAAAGTCGCAGCAGGCTTGCACGATCGACGCGCTGCGGTCGCGGGCTGCGGCCAACAACGTCACGAGCCGAACGTCGAACTGGTCGGTGAGGTGACGATCCATGGCCTGCAGAAGCGCCTCGATTGTCGGAAAGTGGTAGGTCGTGCGCGCCAGCGGAACGCCCGCTTCGTTGGCCACGGCGCGATGCGTCACGGCTGCCAGCCCTCGGGCGACGACCACCCGACCTGCGGCCTCGACGATCGCCTCGCGGCTGGCAGCGCCGCGGGCGAGTCGACCATCTATCACGGGCTCGACCGCGGACTCGACCACGGGCTGGATCTCGACTAGCGTTACCATGTACCTGTACATTAGTACAGATAGCTTGCGCATGCGACCTGATCCAGGGGGACTCATGACCGACTTGTTCACCAACCCGCACCGCTACGGCGACCTAGATGCCTGGAGGCGCGACGCCGTCGAACTGCACGCTGGCGGGCCGATCCATCGCGTCGAGCAGCCGGGCTACCAACCGTTCTGGGCCGTGATCGGCCACGATGCGATCATGGACGTCGAGCGTCGCCCTGCCGACTTCAACAACGCGCCAATGCCCGTTCTCGGCAACGACCAGCAACTAGCACTGCGCGCCGCCGAAGGCGCTCAGATCCGCACGCTGATCCACATGGATGCACCCGACCACGGCAAGTACCGCTCTCTCACGGCCGACTGGTTCAAGCCAGCGAGCATGCGGCAGATGACCGAGCGTCTCGACGAACTCAGCCGCCAGGCCGTCGACCGGCTCGAGACGCTCGGCGGCGAGGCCGACTTCTACCGCGACGTTGCCTTGCACTACCCGCTGCAGGTGATCCTGTCGATCCTCGGGCTGCCCGAGTCCGACTTCCCGAGGATGCTGCGGCTGACCCAAGAGCTGTTCGGCGCCGAAGACCCTGACCTCCAGCGCCCTGACCTCACACCAGAACAGCAGGTGGAGGTGATCCTCGACTTCTACCGCTACTTCACCGAGCTCACCGCGGACCGCCAGGCTGAGCCGACCGACGACCTGGCCACGCTGATCGCCAACGGCACCATCGACGACGCGCCGATGCCCGACCTCGAAAAGATGGGCTACTACGTCATCATCGCCACCGCGGGCCACGACACGACGGCCGCCGCGATGGCTGGCGGGCTGCGCGCGCTCGCCGAGCACCCCGACCAACTGCGCCTGATCCAGGAGGATCCCGAACTGGTGTCCAACGCCGTCGAGGAGATGATCCGCTGGACCGCACCCGTGCGCCACTTCATGCGCACGGCGCGGGTCGACAGCGAGATCGGTGGCGCCAAGATCGCAGCCGGCGACTGGCTGTACCTGTCGTACCTCGCCGGCAACCTCGACCCCGCCGTGTTCGACGACCCACTCCTCTTCGACGTCAAACGGTCGAACGCCGCCAAGCACATCGCCTTCGGCTACGGCATCCACTTCTGCCTCGGTGCCCAGCTTGCCAGGATGGAGTTGCGGTCGCTGTTCGCCCATCTCGTTCCCAGGTTGCAGACGTTGGAATTGTCGGGTGAGCCGCAGACTGCCAAGACGACGTTCGTCGGCGGCCACAAGACGGTTCCAATCCGCTACACCCTCACACCATCCGCGTAAAACACGATTGCAGCGCCCAAGCCAGTCCTGATGTAATGAGCCGACATATCCTCAGCGGCGGTGTGAGCGTTCTGGACCGCGTCCGGCTTCGCTGGTCGTCTTCACGCTGCAGTACCGTTCGGTTCCTGCTATCACGAAGGGAGCGGTTGATGTCCGTTCTGATGATCGGTGAAGTGCCAGGAATGACCGAGGAGGTCTACGGCGGAATGATCGGCCAATTGATGCCGGCGATGCGCGCCTCGAAGGGTTTCGTCTCCCACGTCGGCGGGCCGAGCCCGAGCGGAGGTTGGCGAGTCGTCGAGGTCTGGGAGACCGAGGCGGACGGCGAAAACTGGTTCGACAACAACGTCAAGCCCAACCTGCCGCCTGGTGTCGCCCCGGACCGGCAGTACCACCCGCTCCACACCGCATTCGCAAAGTAGCTCTGATCGCCGCCGGCAGACATGCTCGTGATGGTCGCAACGATATTCTGCGGACCGCTCAGGAGGCGGGCCGAGGGCGCGTCGCGCCGTTCGATCGCGAACTATCGATCGGCGTCGGTGTTCGTCAGGAGATGACCAGTTCGGATAGCGGTCTTGGTGATTTCGACGGTGAACGTGAAGTGTCCACGGAGGCGCGATGTGCTTCCTGGGCTGTTCCCTCGCTACTAGTTGACGTGAGCAAGGCTTCGTCGCCGGTCGTGTGCGAGAAGCTGTCGATGACGACGCGGTCGCGTCCCTCCCGCTTGGCGCGAAACAGGGCAGCGTCGGCGACCCGGCAGAGCTCTTCAAGGTTCGGACCTTGATCGGAGTGGGCGACTCCGAAACTGACGGTGAACGGGGCTATTGCCCCGCCCGCGACTGACACGAGGAGCTCTCGCCGGACACGGTCCAAGGCGGCTGCCGCCTCGTTCGCTGAGCGTAGCGGGAGCAAGATCACGAACTCTTCGCCGCCGTAGCGGCAGACCAGGTCCTCGGCTCGAAGCGAGGAGCGCAGGGTCTGTGAGAAGGCCCGCAGCGCCCGATCGCCGGCGTCGTGACCGTGTGTGTCGTTGAGTTTCTTGAAATGGTCGAGATCGCCCATCGCCAGCGCAAAGGGAACGCCGCGTCGGATCAGGTCCTGGGCGTGGTTCTCGAACGATCGACGGTTCAGCAACCCGGTGAGTGGATCGGTGGCGGCTTGAAGATGGATTGCTGCCATGACTCGCAGCATCCCGAGCCGCGTACCGGCCTGGGTGGCGACGGCTTCGAGCACGGCGATGTCGGTGGTGGAGGGGGTCGACAGCGGATCCGATGCGGCGTGGAGCACACCGATGCTGCGTCCACCGACGCTCACGGGGACGCAAACCGCCGCGCACGGCCCCGTATCGCGGTTTTCAAGATAAGGGCATGCCTCGAGATCGTCGCTGGAGGCGAATGTGAGTGTTTGGGCCCGCCTGATCGCCGGGCAGTCGCGTGGCGACACGACGCTGCAGCGGGCGCGTCGCTGGTCGCCGCCGACTGCGACAGCGCGTTTGAGGTGCGCCTCGCTTGAATCAGCGAGCAGAACCTCAGCGTCGAGACTGTCAGTGCCGAGCGAGATTGCCTTGGCGGTCGTGCGATAGACCGCTTCTTCGGTACCTGTCATTTCCATCGCCCGGTGAAGTGAGGCCTCGAACTCCTGGCGTGTGGCCTCGATCAATAGTGCGTCTTCACGCTCCACGGACAGCTGCCGTTCGGCGTCAGCCTCTCGCCGCAGCGGACGGATCACTTTCAGCCAGAGCGCAATGGCGGTCGTCGCCGTCAATGTGCAGGCCTCCACGGCAACGTCGAAGAGCTCACTCGCGCCAGGGAACGTTGTCAGTACACGATCGACGATCACGAACTCCGCTGCGATAATCGCCGCCGTCAGGCAAACCATTCGCCGCGTGGAATTGGTCCGAGGCTCGGGCAGCGAACCGATCGGGCCCTGCCTCAGACTTGATCGCATACATCCACATCGGCTATCTATACAAAAACTTGAGGATTGCGGTGCCGGTGCCCTCGAGGGCTACCCGATGATCACCCAGCCCGACCAGGAGATCACGTGGGGGGCCGGTTTTGATCACGTGGACCGCAAGGTGCGGCCTACGACGATGACCGGCGTGCTCGAGTTCGTGAGGCAATCGCGGCAGGCGTTTCATGTGCTTCGGCTGCCGCAAACGACCATCGTCGCCGCCAACGCCGCGGCTGTCGAGCTGTATGGAGAGAGCGCGGACGTCATCATCGGCCGTCATGCCAGCAGTCTGTTCCGCGGCGCCGACCAAGTTCATGCCGCCGTCGCGTTGTCGGCACTCGCAGCGGGAGCTATCGACAGCTACTGCGTCGAGTGTCGATCAGCCATCGCGACCTCCGGAGTAAAGGCGCGGTTGTGCGTGCGAAGGTTCGATGTCGAAGGCGCGCAGTTTGCTGTGGCGATGACGGTCCCCGTCGACCAGCAACGTCCACTCGGCGCAGTGGAGGAAGCATTCGCCACTGCCAAAGGCATCGGCTGGGTATCGACGTCGCCGACACTTCGTACCACCCGCTCGGTTGGGTCTGGTTCAGGTCAGGTCGCGGAGAGCGTCTTCGCTGTTCTCGACCGGCTGTCTGCCCGCCAGCGCGAGATCGTCGCCGCGTTGCTGCGGGGGGAGCGGACCTCCGAGACCGCCGCTTCGATGTTCCTGAGCAAGAGCACCGTACGCAGTCACCTCTCCGCGATCTTCAATCAGTTCGGTGTCCACTCGCAGACCGAACTTCTCGTATTGCTCCGCTCACAGAACGCTGGCCGGTCTACGTCGAACTGACGGTGACGGCGGAGGCCATCGACAACGATTCCCGAGTAGTGCCACAATCGAGCAGGGGGATTTCGGATGGCGTCATCGCCAGGATCGGAAGGTGGATCATGTTTGTGCAAGTCATTGAGGGCAAGGTGTCCGACAAGGCCGGATTGCACCGCCAAATGGACCGATGGGAGGCCGAACTTCGTCCGGGAGCTGCCGGCTTCGTGGGCAGCACCGGCGGCGTGACCGACGATGGCGTTGGCTTTGCCATCGCTCGCTTCGAGTCGGCCGCTGCTGCGACGGCCAACAGCGAGCGTGCCGAGCAGGGCGCGTGGTGGTCTGAAACCGAGAAGTGCTTCGACGGTCCTGTCTCGTTCACCGACTCCGAGGATGTCGAAGAGTTTCTCGGTGGGGGCTCGAATGACGCTGGCTTCGTTCAGGTGATGAAGACTCAGGCCGGATCGAGTCGAGCGGTGGTGAAGGACCTGGACGAGCAGTTCCAAAAGCACGCAAGCACATGGCGTCCCGATCTCATCGGTGGAGTGCGGGTGTGGACTGGCGAGACGTCGACGGTCGAGGTCAACTACTTCACGAGTGAAGCGGAAGCCCGCGCAGCCGAGAACAAGGAGCCGCCAGCGGAGCTCGCTGAGCTTTTCTCCAAGTATGCGGACGTGATCGCCAACACCGAATTCCTCGACCTACGCGACCCCTGGCTCTACTAACAGCGCTCCGTCGTGTCCCGGTCAGATCAGGCCGAGTCCGCGGCGACCGATCTCGTTGAGATCGTCGACCATGAACCGATCGGTCCAGGTTCGTTCGTAGTGCTCTTCGGGGAAGTCCGTTGGACTCGACCCGGCGAGGAACGCGTCGCGGACCGACTTGGCGTAGGTTTCATTGCGAGGGCACCACGGAGCAGCGGGGATGTACATGACGTTGCCCCAACCTTGTTGGTCGGCCACGGGGGCGACGCTGTGGATCATGTCGCTGTGCCACCACACGGTGTCGCCGGCGCGGACATCGGGAATTCCGCTGGACGCGCTGAGCAGCAGCGAGTGCCATTGCTCTGTGATCGGGAGGACCTGGTTG
>JAENVT010000294.1 GCA_016650435.1 Ilumatobacteraceae bacterium | reverse complement strand
CGTACTACTACGCAACCCCGAAAGGAATCCCAATGAACACCATCCGCTCAAATCGTCCCGCTGGTGCACCCGCGTACTACCTCGGCCGCTCGGCCGATACGTGGCAATCAGTGTTGTCCAGACGAGGATCACGGGCTCGATCGCAGGACGATCAAACAATCCGAGATGGGTCGCTCGCGTTCTACGTGCGCGGCGGATCGCGCTGGAACTAACAGTCAGACCGAGACTTTCGGTGACTCTTTCTTCGGAGCAACCTGACTGTCGTCGTGGTTGCGATGCATAGCATCGGAGCGCAGCGACTTGTCGAGAACACCGTGGGTCTGCCCGAAGCCGTTCGGCTCGAGCCGATCCGCTGCGGGATCGTCATAGAACTCGCCACTGTCCTCGCCGGTATCGGCAAGGTACCTGAAGCATGCCACCGTGTCTGCGGGAACAGACACGGTGACATAGCGACGACCGTCGAGCTCTTCGACGAACGGGTCGCTCTGCGGGTCCCAGTCGTTGAAGTCACCGACGACGGACACGGGCCGCACGTCGTCGATCATGAACGTGATCAATACATCACCATTGGGGAGGAGACTGGTGGTGATCATCGTTCGACTTCCTTTCTGGGGGCAGAGCTAACCGTGTGGCAGTGTGCACGGTTACGGCTTGACGAATCCTGAAGATGGCTGAAGATGTCTTCAGCTCGCGCGTGTGAGACTGAGCCGGTGCGTGTGCTCGTGGTCGAAGACGAGGTGCGTCAAGCCGCGGCGCTGAAGCGCGGTCTCGAAGCGGAGGGCTTCGCTGTCGATGTGGCCAGCACGGGAACCGATGGCCTGTGGCTGGCAACCGAGCAGCCGTACGACGCCATCGTTCTCGACGTCATGTTGCCGGGGCTGAACGGTTACAAGGTCTGTGCGGAGTTGCGGGCCAAACAGATCTGGACGCCGGTGTTGATGTTGACAGCAAAAGACGGCGAGTTGGATGAAGCGGAGGCACTCGACACAGGTGCTGATGATTTCTTGTCGAAGCCCTTCTCGTATGTCGTGCTGGTGGCTCGCTTGCGGGCCCTGTTGCGCCGCGGCACTACATCGCAGCCACCTGTGCTGCGATCCGGCAGCATCGATCTGGATGTTGCGGCCAGGACGTGCACCGTTGACGGCGCACCCGTCGAGCTGACCCCGCGCGAGTTCTCGGTCGTCGAATACCTCATGCGTCGACACGGCGAGGTCGTGCCGAAGTCGCAGATCCTCGAGCATGTATGGGACTTCGCGTTCGATGGTGACGACAACGTGGTCGAGGTGCACGTTTCGGCGCTTCGCCGCAAGTTGGGATCAGGCGCGATCGAGACCGTGCGTGGCGCCGGCTATCGAATGGGCGCACGTGCCCGCTAAGTGGCGTTCGTCGGTTCGATCACGCGCCACCCTCGGCGCCTCGCTCGTCTTGGCCTTGGCCTTGATTGTCGGAGCGGTCGCCGCCGCCAACCTGTTGCGTCGGGCTCTTGCGTCGCAGGCCGAATCGCAGCTGATCGATCGCGTCGACGAGGTGGAGGCGCTGATCAACGACAGGCATCTGACGCAGGTACTCCCACCGATCACCAGCGAGATCGGCCAAGTGCAGGTCCTCGACGCTTCCGGCGGGGTCGTCGCAGTCACTCCTGGCCTGGCCGGCACGACACGGCTTGACGTGATCGACGCGCCGCCGTTGGGTCAGCAGACGACAGCAACCGTCGACGGCAACAGGATCGGCGGCGTGCCGGGGCAGGACTACCGCATGGTTGCCAGAACGGTGGACTCCGCGGTGGGGCCCTTGACGATCTATGCGGTCACATCGCTGGACTCGGCGCAGCGTGCCGAGCGGTATCTGCGCAACTCGTTCCTCATCGGCTTGCCGTTGATCGTCGCTCTCGCGGCGTTGGTGATTTCGCGCGTCGTGGCGCGCGCCCTGGCACCCGTCGATGCGATGCGCGCCGAGGTCGATCGGATCGAGGCTGCCGACTTGTCGAGTCGCGTTCATGCCGGTTCCACCGATGATGAGATCGCCAACCTTGGGCTGACGTTGAATCGGATGCTGGATCGTCTCGAAGAGGCGTCGAGTCGTCAGCAACTGTTCGCAGCTGCCGCGTCGCACGAACTCCGCAGCCCGCTGTCGACGATCCGAACCGAGCTGGAGGTCGGCCTGGCCTATCCCAACCGGGCGGAGTGGACAAAGGTTGCCGAGGACTCGTTGATCGAGATCGCCAGGCTCGAAGATCTCACACGCGATCTGCGCATCCTCACTCGCTCGCGTTCGATGCAGGCTTCGGCAGCAGTTCCGATCG
>JAENVT010000293.1 GCA_016650435.1 Ilumatobacteraceae bacterium | reverse complement strand
CAAATGGTCGGGGTGGGGAGATTTGAACTCCCGACCTCCACGTCCCGAACGTGGCACGCTAACCAAGCTGCGCTACACCCCGAAAGTGCCTGAGCAATCTATCCGACGGGTGCGGGTTCTTCCTCAGGCGTTTCCTCGGCAACCGGCTCGACGGGCGCCGCAGGAGGATTCAGGATTGCCCGCGCCGCACGCTTGAGGCTCAACGGGTTCAGCGGCTTGACCAGGTATCCGTCGGCAGCGCAACGCTTGGCCAGGTGGATATCGGCCGGCCGGTCGAGCAACATCAAGACCTTCACCCTCGGAAGCCTTCCGGAACTCTCGTCGAGTCGCAGCGACATTGTCACTGCCATCCCGCCCATCGACCCGATCTGCAGATCCAGCACCACCAGATCGGGCGTGCGCTCCTTGACCACATCGGCAACATCGCGACCGTTGCGGCACACGGTGAACGACACGTCGGGCCCGCCGAGCGCCGCGGTGATGTCATGCAGGACATAGTCGGCGTCAGTGGCCACCAGGATGTGCACGGCGTCGACCCTACCGGCTGGCCTGCTCGGCCGCTGAACCGGTGAACAGCAGCGCCCGAATCGTGTCGAGAGCGTCGAGATCGTGCACGTCGCCGGGCAACAGCGGGACCCACGTCGGCTCACGGCCGGTGTCAGTCACGAGTGGTGTGATGTGCTCGCGCTCGCCGACCGCGAGCGTGTGCAGCTCGGCCTGGTTGTCGAACAACGCGGCTTCCGCGACGCGTCGCGGCCGCTTGCCCGAGGGCTTGCCGAAGTCGGGTGTCGCCCGGTTGACGATGATCGGGCCGACGTCGAGATCCTTCTCCTTGAGACGATCCGCGAAGTACCGAGCCTCGTCGATCGTGTCGACGCGCGGCGAGGCCACCAACACGAATTGGGTTCGCTTGCCGTGCAGCAACTTGATCACGTCTTCGGCACGGTTGCGGAACCCTGTCTCCATCCCATCGAACGCTTGGAAGAAGGCGAGAGCGTCGGCGAGCACCTCACTGCCGATGACCTTGCCGATCGATCGCAAGATTGGTTGAGCCGCGATGCTCAGCACACGCAGACCACGCCTGGTCGGCATCATCATCAACTTGAAAACAGGATGGTCGAGGAAGCGGGCGAGCGTACGTGGCGCATCGAGGAAGTCGAGGGCGTTGCGCGTCGGTGGCGTGTCGACGATGACGAGATCGAAGCGCTTGTCGAGATGTAACGCGAGCAGCCGCTCCGCCGCCATGTACTCCTGCGTACCACCGAGTGATCCAGCAATGTTGCGGTAGAACGGGTTGCTCAAGATCCGCGTCGCCTGCTGGGCATTGCTAGCGTTGGCGACCACCAAGCCGTCGAACGTTGTCGCCGTGTCGAGCATCAGCGCCCACAGTTGACCGGGACCATCGATGGGAAGTTTCACCGGGTCGTTGTTCAGACCTCCCGGCACGCCCAACGCGTCGGCAAGTCGCTTGGCCGGATCGATGGTCACGACGACGCAACGCCGTCCGTTGCGCGCCGCCTGCAAACCGAGCGCCGCCGCGGTCGTGGTTTTGCCGACGCCACCCGATCCGCAGCACACCACCACGTCGGCTGCGGTCATCAGTTCGTCGAGGTCGCTCACGGCGTGCCCAATCGCGTCACCAGCTCACGGATCGAATCCGCATCGAGTGTCGTCGACGTGACCAGCGGTAAGCAGATGTGCGGTAGATCCAGCGTGTCGGCGAGCCGCTGAGACTCGCGTCGATGAAGCCCGCGTCGAGCGTTGCGAAACTCCGCAGCAGCGCGCAACGGCGAGCCTGGCTCGGCGCCATCGAGGTTCAGATCGGGACCTTCGTCGAAGGCGTTGACGACGACCGGCCCCATCCGCAATCCGCCGTCCTTGCGAAGCGCCTGGGCAGTCTCGATGGCCTCGTTGACGGGTGTGGTTTCCGGCAACGTCACGAGGATCACCTGGCTTCGCTTTGGGTCGGTCAGCATCCCCGCAACGTCGGTGGCCTGGCTGTGGATCGGGCCACCACGAACCAGCTTCAACAGATTCAACGGCGCCATAAGAAATGTGATCGCGTGCCCGGCTGCCGGGCCGTCGACGACAATCAGGTCGTAACTACCGGTCTGCTCGAGCTGCTTGATTTTGCCGAGCACGACGATGTCGTCGATGCCTGGTGCAGCGGTGGCGACCACCTCGATCACACCGCTGGTGGCGAGTCGTTTGGCGACGCGTCCGAGGCCGTGCAGTTTGAGATACTCGGCCAATGCGGCCGGTGGAGTCAGCGCCAGACAGGCGATGTCGTCGCCCACCAATTTGGCCAGCGCCGGCTTGCCGTCGAGTTCGACGACCAGCACACGGAGTCCGCGATCTGCTGCTGCTCGCGCTAAAACTGCGGTTACCGTTGTCTTTCCAACCCCGCCCTTGCCAGCAACGACGACAACACGGGCGTCGGTCAGGAACTGCAGCGGATTCACGCTCTTCGGAGGCACTTGTGCGCAGGCTAGCGATCATCATTCTCATCGCGCCCTTTGTTGGGCTGGCGGGGCTGTCGCTGTTGTCACCGCCCGCGCATGCATCGACTCCGCCTACCACCCCAACAGCCACCGATCCTGTTGACGTCACCGATGCATCGCAACTCGCTCCCGTCGACGTCTTACAAGTCTCTGGCCTCTTCGACAAGATCGTCGTCCGCTCGATCGTCGAGGCCATCGATCGTGCCGAAACGAACGGCTCCGAGGCCTTGATCCTGCAACTCACGAGCCGCGGCGCCGTGGTCTCCGACGCTGAGATGACATCGCTGCTGCAGCGTGTATCCGACTCCACCGTACCGATCGGAATCTGGGTCGGGCCGTCGCGTTCGTCGCGCGCCTACGGATTGCCGGCGCAGTTGATGGCCGTCGCCGACGTCACCGCGATGGTTGGCGGAAGTCGCATCGGCTACATCAGTACGCCGCTCGTCGGCGATGGCAAGCCGGTCAGCTTCGGCGCTGCGACAGATGAACTCGTGGATGGGTCGATGAGCTTCAACGAGGCTCGTGCTGCCGGAGTACTGAAGCTCGACACCACCGACCAAGGTGTGCCGACGGTGCGCAACATGGTGCTGGCGATGGACGGCCAGACGATCGACGGGCACCTCGTCAACACGGTTGTCAAGGAGCTCAACGACAAAGGCGAGGTACAGAACATCTCGACCACCCCGGTGTTCAACGGTCTCGGTCTGTTCGAGGAGGTGCTGCATACCGTGGCCAGTCCGCCGATGGCGTTCTTGCTGTTCATCATCGGCATCGCGTTGCTGATCTTCGAGTTCTTCACGGCAGGCGTCGGCATCGCCGGCGGGGTCGGTGCAGTGTGCTTGTTGCTCGGTTGTTACGGGCTCAGCGCACTGCCTACACGACCGGTAGCTGTGGCCTTGCTGCTGCTGTCGATGCTTGCGTTCGCGATCGACGTCCAGGTCGGTATCCCAAGGACGTGGACGGGAGTCGGGATCGTCTTGTTCATCATCGGCGCGTGGTATCTGTACCGACCGGTTCCGGGCAACGATCTGCGGCTCGGATGGATCACGTTGATCGTCGCGGTTGGTGGCGTGATGCTGACGTTCATCGTCGGAATGCCGTCGATGGTGCGCACCCGATTTGCCACACCGACCATCGGGCGCGAGTGGATGATCGGCCACGAGGGAACGGCGACAACCACGATCGATCCCGAGGGTGTCGCGATGGTCAGCGGTGCTCGCTGGCGGGCCCGCACCAATCGGGCAACACCGATCACCGCCGGCGCCGGGTTGAAAGTCGTGGCGATCGATGGCGTCACGTTGGAAGTGGAACCGGAAGAAGGTGCCGCCCGTGACTACCGTGAGCGGCGGGCCAAACAGTAAGAGTTCCTGACTCGTGATCGTCGTCAACCAGCGCACTTGGGTGCAAGGCCGTCCCGCGGCATACAGCATGGCGGGTGAGGGCATGCCGGTGGTGCTGCTGCATGGATGGGCGCTGGCGCAACATACGTATCGACGGGTGATCGAAGAGATCGCCGAGCAGGGTTGCATGGTGATTGCCCCGTCGATGCCGGGGTTCGGTGGAAGTGGTGACCTGACGGGCGACGCGTTCTCGATGAGCGGTTACGCAAAGTGGGTCGCCGACCTGCTCGATGTGCTCGAGATCGAAGAACCGGCTGTGCTCGTCGGTCACTCCTTCGGTGGCGGCGTCGCCATCAAGCTTGCCCACGACATGCCGTTGCGGGTGCGATCTCTCGTGCTCGTGAATTCCATCGGTGGCTCGGCGTGGCGCAGTGGGCGAACGCTGCGCAGCATCGGTGAACGGCCGTTGTGGGACTGGGGCTTGCACTTCCCAAGCGACGTGTGGCCGGTGCGTCAAGCCACTCGTGTGCTGCCGGTGATGTTCGAGGATTTCGTCCCCAACCTGATCCGCAATCCGCGAGCAATTGTGCGCGTCGCCAACTTGGCTCGGCGTGCCGACCTGCGCGCTGAACTCGAGCGGCTACGCGATCGCGGCTTGCCCATCACCATCTTGTGGGGCACGCGCGACGGGATCATCCCGCGTGAATCCTTCGAAGCATTGTGTGTTGCCTCGGGAGTCGAAGGCACAGTTGTCGAAGGCTCGCACAGCTGGCTGCTCGCCGATCCGCAGCAGTTCGGCGAGGTGATCACCAACGACGTCCGCGTTGCCCAAGCAGCACGCGATCTCGAACGAAGTCTTGACCACACCAAGCAGCGTGGGCTCAGGCGGGTGCCGACGCTTCGCCGCCGGAAGGCAGCCGAGGACCCGCCACCCGAAGATCGCCACGCCGCCGAGTGATGCCGCGCGCATCGAGCTCGTTCACCAATGGCAGCGCGTACTTTCGGGAGGCGCCGATCTCATCGCGCAATTGAGCGACGGTGAACCCGTCGGGATGCGCATTAACAAGACGCGCGGCCGCCTCGGCAACTGCGTCGATCGTGCCGGGGTGGAAGTACACGCCATCGCGTTCGACGATCATCTTGCGGCGCAGCAGTTCGCGTAACACGACCTTGTCGACAGCCCGCGGTTCGGGCGGTGTGACGCCGCCGGCGAGCAACGCGGTGAGGAATGGATGGTCGCTGAATGGGTCGTGAGCCGCTGCCAATCGAGCCCGCCCCGCCACGATTGCAACGTCGTCGAAGGTGGCCAGCACGGCGCGCTGGCGATCGTCGAGTTCGGCAATGTCGAGCCCAGCTTCTTCGTCACTCGCGATGCGCGCCCTGATCTCGCGCTGTGTCGTCTGCAGCCATTCCGGCGAGACGACAGCATGACCCAGAGTTGCTGCACGGCGTTCACCGGTCAATGCCTCGAGATCGTCGGCATCGACCCAGCCGCGCTCGGCGATCACCCGCTCGACCGACCGATCGGGCCGAGCCTTCGATGCCGGCAGAACGGGGGCAACATCGAGCACCTCGCCGCCACCAACGGTTTCGTCGCGGCCGGACTCGCGCAGCACGTACCGATCGCCCGGCACCAGCGGAAGCTGAGTCGCCAGGTGCAATCGAACGAGTCCAGTGCCGCCCGGGGCGATGCCCTCGTGGCCGAGCACGCGCAGCTTCGCGGGGAACTCACCCGATCCGATGTAGGCGAGGTATGCGCCGCGGCGAGTTACCTGATGACGCAGCGCCGACAGCACATCGAGTGAGGCGTCGAATCGAGACGTCGGCCGCCACTGTTCGCGGGTGACCACTGCATCGCCGCGCTGCACTTCGGTGTGGTCGATGCCAACCAGATTGAGCGCAACGCGATTGCCGGGCCCTATCGAGGTGAGGTTCTGACCATGTGATTGCACGGCGCGGACTCGTACATCACGCGCCGCGACGGAGACCTGCTGATCGGTTTGCAGCGTGCCGCCCGTCAGCGTGCCCGTGACCACCGTGCCACTTCCTTTCGCCGCGAACACCCGGTCCACCCACAACCGCGGCCGACCACGATCGATTGCAGCCGGCGCATGCTGCACGAGCACATCGAGCGTGGCACGCAGCTCGTCGAGGCCGTTACCTGCCGCTGCGCTGACCGGCACGATCGGTGCATCCGCCAGGAACGAACCGGCAAGTCGATCGCGTATGTCGAGCTCCTGCAGCTGACACCATTCGTTGTCGACCAAGTCGGACTTGGTCAAGGCGACGATCCCGTGAGCAAGCCCGACCAATTCGAGGATGCGGAGATGCTCTTCGCTCTGGGGCTTCCAGCCCTCCGCAGCGTCGACCACGAACATGCATGCATCGACACCGCCGACTCCGGCCAGCATGTTGCCGAGAAACCGCACATGACCGGGAACATCGATGAAGCTGATGCCCGCACCGCTGGGAAGCGTCGTGTGGGCGAATCCCAGATCGATGGTCAGCCCGCGGCTCAGTTCTTCTTCCAGACGATCAGGGTTGATGCCGGTCAGCGCCTCGACCAGCGACGATTTGCCGTGGTCGACGTGACCGGCAGTGGCGACTACGCGCATCGTCGCAGGGCAGCGGCTACGGCGGCATCGCTGCTGGGATCCACTGTGCGCAGATCGAGCAGGGTCACCCCGTCGCGTGTGCGAGCGACGATGGGCGGATCACACGAACGCAGGAGCGCGAGTCGATCGCCGGCGATACGAATGCCGATCGAGGGGATCGTGGCCCCAGGCGCGGAGCCAGCGCCGGGCACCGCTTGCGTCGGCTCGACCTCACCCACGCCCGCTGTTGCGACAATCTTTCCGGCGCGCAGCTGAAGATCCTCGACCGTCGCTGTGACCATGCCCCAGAACGGGATGTCGGTTGCCGCGGTCTTGTCGAGGTACGCCAAAGTCGTTCGCTGCATCGCGCCCAGCACGTGCGCGCCGGGGCGCAGGGCGCGTGCCAATGGATGCTGCGCGCACTTGGCCACGAGATCGGCTCGGCCGGCGATGATGCCCGCCTGCGGTCCGCCGAACAGCTTGTCGCCGCTGAACGTCACCAGCGCGGCGCCATCTTCCAGGGTCTGGCGAGCCGCCGGCTCGCCGTGCAGCCATGACGGCGGTGGTCCGGCGAGCCACGGGCACATGGCGTCGATCAGACCACTGCCGATGTCGGCAACAACAGGCACGCCAAGCGTCGCCAGGTCGGCAACGGTCGTCGACTCGACGAACCCGTCAACGCGGTAGTTGCTGGGATGCACCTTCAGGAGGGCGGCAACATCGGCATTCTTGCGACCGATCGCCTTGCGGTAGTCGGCGAGCCGGGTGCGGTTGGTTGTGCCGACATCGACGAGATGGGCGCCCGATTGCTCCATCACGTCGGGAATCCGAAAGCCTCCACCGATCTCGACGCATTCACCACGACTGACGACGACCTGTCGATCGTTGGCGATCGCGGCGAGCACGAGCAGCACGGCCGAGGCATTGTTGTTCACCACCATCGCCGAATCCGCGCCGCACAACATTGCCAGCAACGTGCCGACCGAATGCTGTCGCGAACCTCGATTGCCGGTGTGCACGTCGAACTCGATGTTCATCGCCGTGGGTGCGTGGATCATCTCCAACGGCGCGCGTCCGAGATTGGTGTGCAGCAGGACGCCCGTCGCATTGATCACCGGTCCCAGCAGCGCGTGGGCGAACTCGTTGGCCCGGCTGATTGCCGCGGACTGCTCGAAGGCTTCTGGTCCATCGGCTATTGCCTGTCGGGCTAGCTCGACGCACACCGCGTGCGGCAAGCCGCTTTCGGCCATCGCCCGTGCCAACGAGTCGACGCTGGGTGGGCGTGGTGGCGAAACCATCGAGCGGAGCGTAGCCATGGATCACCTGGGTGTGGCAGAGTCGCAGGTTGTGCTGTCCATGATGATTGCTCGACTCGACCCAGATCTTCCGCTCCCGACCTACGCACACGCCGGCGACGCCGGAGTCGACCTGCGCGCCCGAGAGAATGGTGTCGTACCTCCCGGAGGGGGTCGGCTGTTGATGCCCACCGGTATCAAGATTGCCGTCCCCGCCGGTCACGCCGGTTTCGTACTGCCGCGCAGTGGAAACGCCTTGAACCACGGGCTGACGTTGGCCAACACCCCCGGGTTGATCGACACCGCGTACCGCGGTGAAGTAAAGGTCGTCTTGCTGAACACTGATCCGAAGGAACCGTTCGTCGTCAACCGCGGCGACCGCATTGCCCAACTCGTGATCCAACGTGTGGAAGAGATCGATTGGATCATTGTCGACTCGCTCGACGACAACGATCGCGGCGGCGGCTTCGGCCACACCGGCCGCTCCTGATGGGCCGATTCGCTTGATGAGCAAGGTACGAAATATCCGGATGTGCCGGAGATTTCGTGACTGGCCTCGCCGCGAAGAGGCGGGCTAGCGCCAGGCGAAGACGGGTTGCTCGAACTCGTTGACGCGGGCTCCGGCTTGACCGTCGATCGCGACCCAGCGGAACTGCACAAGGACCGCACCGGTGGGAGCGTGGATCAAATCGCGGCCGATTGGTACTTGCACTACTGGCCGATCACTTTCGGGGATGGACACGAAGCGCGGCGAATCGGCACGGCACAACTCGTGCAGTCCGACGCGCACGACGTGGGCAACCTCGCGCGGGTCGGGAGCGAGTTCGACGTCGGCGCCACCCCAAACGACGATCGGTGTGATCACGAAACCCGATCTGGTCGCGTAGTCATCGAGCCGGCCGAGCACCTGCGACGGATCGATCGCCAATCCGAGCTCTTCAGCGACTTCGCGCAAGGCAGCGCCTTCGACAGATTCGCCGTCGTCGATCCTGCCGCCCGGCAGCGCCCATTGTCCTGCATGCCGATTCATCTTCGCAGCTCGAACGCACAGCAAAAACGCAGCGCCACCGCCCACGCCCTGCACACGTCCGTCGAAGCCGGTCACATCGCCAGGAATGACTCTCATGCCAAGACCGGCGGTCACGTACTCGGTTGCGTCCGACGCGTCGATCTCGCTATCGACAACGACGATCGCCACAGCGGCGCGCCGGCGATCGTCCACCGGAATCGAGAGGACCTGGTGGGCGGCAAGATTGGCGGTCAGCAACTCGCGCAATGCAGGCCCGTGTTCGAACATCTAGCCGGCGGCCGCGTCGACCGGTTGGGCTTGACTGGCGCGGTGCAGGAAGTCCTTGAGGATCTTGTTGAACGTGCTGGCATGCTCGACCATGAATCCGTGGGCGGCTCCGGAGATGACCACCAGCTCGGCGCCGGGGATGCGGTCGGCGATCTCCTCGCTGTCACCGCGCGGTGTGAGGATGTCTTGGTTGCCGACGATCACCAACGTTGGAACGGTGATCGTGTGCAACAGCTCGGCCAGTTCT
>JAENVT010000292.1 GCA_016650435.1 Ilumatobacteraceae bacterium | reverse complement strand
GCTGCAATCGAAAACGGGATCGCGAACACCAGCGAGACACTGCCGCCGGCGCGCAGCGCGTTCCAGTCGAGGCTGCTCACGGCCACCCGACTTCACCGAACGGCGACGACAGACCGAGCTTGCCGGGATTGAGGATGCCGGCTGGATCGAGCGCGTCTTTCACAGTCTGCAACACACCGAGTGAAGAACCCATCGACTCGGCCATGAATCGGGCCCGGTTGAGGCCGATGCCGTGGTGGTGCGAGAGGTTCCCGCCGGCAGCCAGCACGGCCCGCTGACCCGCGTCCCACATCGCAACATAGGTCGACTCGATCTCGTCGGACGGGGGAGTGGCGGCAAACGTGAAGTAGAGGCAGGCGCCATCGAGATAGCTGTGCGACAGGTGACAGCTGGCGGTGCGCGCGTGGGGGACAGACATCAGCGCTTGCCGTGCCTCGGTGAAGATCGTCGCCAGCTTCGACCACGGCGCAGCGATCTCCATCGTGTCGACCACGAATCCCTTGCGTGTCAACGCCTGCAACGCATTGGTGTCGTTGCGATGCTCCAACCAGTTCTCGACCAGCTCGTCGGATGCGGGAGTGGCCGCGGCGCACTCGTCCTCGACAATGCCGAGCGTCGCTTCGACCAGACCGATGTCGCCCTCGTCGAGCACCAGCAGAACGCAATGCGTGCCATCGCCACCGTGACTTCGCTCGGTCTCCACAGCGTCGTACAGGCGCAGCACGGCAGGCGTGGCGCCACGACGAAGGATCAACCGACACGCTTCGATTCCCGATTCGAAGTCGGGAAATGTGTATGCGGCGCGTCGCTCGTGAGTGGGAACGGGATGGGCGCGCAACCACGCGCGGGTGATCACGCCGAGCGTGCCCTCGCTGCCGAGAAACAGATGCGTGAGATCGGGCCCCATCGCGGCCGCCGGTCCGTGACCGGTTTGCAACACCGTGCCGTCGGCGAGCACGACCTCGAGCCCGACGACCATTTCGTCGATCTTGCCGTAACGCGTGCTGTATTGCCCGGCGCCCCGACAGGCCACCCATCCGCCGACGGTGGCGATGTCGAAGCTCTGCGGGAAATGACCCACGGTCATCGCACATCGCTGGCGCAATTCGGTTTCGAGGTCCGGCCCGAACGTGCCGGCCGAGACCTCGACCACACCCGAAACGGCATCGATGTCGATGATGCCCTGCATCGCCGTGAGATCCAGCACGACGCCGCCGAAGACCGGTACCGAGGAGCCTGAAACCCCGCTTCGTCCCGCCGCAGCCGTGACCGGCACACGCTCTGCCGAGCATGCGACCAGCACCGCGGCGACCTGCTCGGCGGTGGTGGGTCGGCACACTGCGCCGGCTCGCTGGCCGACGCTGCCGCTGAGCGACCAATGCATGGCTAAGGGCCACCAGTCTCGACTTGCCTCCGCCGTTTCTGTTTCCGACGTGATCGTCTCGCAGATGTCGTTGAGCCGGGCGATCAGCTGATCGTCGGGCTGATGCGCTGGGCCGGTGAACCGCGAGTTGGTGCCCGTTAGTTCGATTGGCGCCGTCGGTTCCGTCACGGATTGACTCCCAGCAGGTCGGCCTCGGTTGTCTGTCCGGCCCTCTGCTCGAACGCGCACGAGCTGCGGAAGTCGGCCACTTGCCGGTCGACTTCGGCATCGTCCCAGCCCATGTCGGCGGCGATCAATCGGGCAACGTCGGCCGCGGCGGAGACGGTCGCGGGCCGGTCGAAGAGACGGGCGCGTGTACGTCGCGACAACACATCGTCCAACGTGACCGCCATCTCCGATCGCGCCGCGTAAACGGCCTCTGCCTTGATGTACGGAAGGCCCGGCACCATGGGATCGGCGAGCTGGTAGTCGTTCTGACTCAGCGCGGTGACATCTGCTGCCGCAGAGCCGTAGCGATTGGCGAGG
The DNA here is from genome assembly GCA_016650435.1 of Ilumatobacteraceae bacterium. The sequence continues at coordinate 1,302 of JAENVT010000292.1, read as the reverse complement.
TGAGCGGCCTCGAGATCGGAGGGCTCGCGGTAGCCATCGGCTCCAACCAACGGCAACCGCTTGGTGGTCGACTTGCGCCGCAGTCCCAGCACATCGCACACCTGATCCACCGTGTCCTGGGCCATCTCGCGATACGTCGTCAACTTGCCACCCGTCACCGAGATCACGTTGCTGGTGCTGCGATTGACCTTGTGTCGCCGCGACAGGTCCGCGGTGCGTCCGGGTGACGCGCTCTTCACCAACGGCCGCAGGCCCGCCCACACGCCGGTGATGTCGGCCTCGGTCACTCCCGTGGTGATCGACGCGTTGAGCGCCTTGAGCACGTAGGTGATGTCGTCCTTCGTGCATTGTGGATCGTTGATCGGGCCGTCGTAGTCGGTGTCGGTGGTGCCGACGTAGGTGTGCTCGAAGGTGCCATCGGCCCGCCGTCCCCACGGCACGACGAACAGGCTGCGCTTGTCTTTCGGAACCGGAATGACGACGGCGATGTCGTTGCGCACCTTGTCCCACGGCACGGTCAGATGTACGCCTTTTGCGGGGCGAATCGAGTCTGGGTCGGCGCCCTCGTCGAGCGTGCGCACCTCGTCGGACCACACACCGGAGGCGTTGACGATGACCTTGGCGCGTACCGTGATGAGCTTCCCGCCGGCATCGACTACGGCTCCCGATGTGCTGCCGTCCGCTGCTTTGGTCAACTCGACGACTCGGCATCGGTTGACGACAACCGCGCCATGATTGGCAGCGGTGCGCGCCACGGTGAGGCACAGCCGAGCGTCATCGACAGTGGCGTCGAAGTACAGATACGCCGAGGCCAGGCGTTCTTTCGGCATCGTCGGCAGGTGGGTGAACGCGGCCTCTTTTTTCAGTCGCTTGTGGAACTTGCCGATCCGCAGCCCGCCGGTCAGGTCGTACATCCACATTGCCGAGCCCATCGCCCTGGCGATCTTGCGGGAGACAACTCCATCCCTGGTCAGGATTGGAATCATGAAGGGCAGCACCTTGACGAGATGTGGGGCGTTCTTGCGGAGCCGTTCGCGCTCGCGCAACGCTTCGTAGACCAGCCTGATCTCGCCCTGTTGCAGGTAGCGAAGGCCACCGTGCACCAGCTTGGAGCTCTTCGATGACGTTCCGGAGGCGAAGTCGTCGCGCTCGACCAAGGCGGTGCGCAGCCCGCGCGTTGCGGCGTCGAGGGCGACGCCCGTACCGGTGATCCCGCCACCGACCACCAGGAGGTCGAACGCTTCTGCCTCCAATCGCTCGAGCATGTCGGCGCGACGGAACGGTGTCGGGGGAGGCATCGGC
>JAENVT010000291.1 GCA_016650435.1 Ilumatobacteraceae bacterium | reverse complement strand
TACGCGGGCTCGACGACGAGCCCTGGCGTTCCGGACGGGACGACGAATGTCGAGATGCCCTCTTCGGTGCGCGCGGTGACCGTGACGATCGAGGTGATCGAAGTTCCCGAGTTCGTGATGAACGCCTTGCTTCCGTTGATCACCCATTCATCGCCTTGGCGCTGTGCTTTGGTACGCGTCGCGCCGGCATCGCTGCCGCCGTCGGCTTCGGTCAGCCCGAATGCGCCAAGGGTTCGGCCGGCAATGAGGTCGGGCAGCCAGCGGTCCTGCTGATCATCAGTGCCGAACTGGAAAATCGGGTTGGCCCCAAGACCGACCCCGGCCGACAGGGTGATCCCCATCGACTGGTCGACTCGGCCGAGCTCTTCGATCGCGACGCACAGCGACGCGAAGTCGCCGCCACCGCCACCCCACCGCTCAGGGAAGATGAGACCGAAGAGACCGAGGTCGCCCATCGCGTGCACTACGTCGACCGGGAAGTAGTGATCGCGATCCCACTGCGCTGCATGCGGGGCGATCTCGGCTTCAGCGAAGTCGCGCACCACCTTCCGAAACATCTCGTGCTCTTCACTCAGTTCCCAACTCATCGTGACTCCTCGCGCTGTTCATGGCGTGCGTTCTCCTGTACCGGTGGCGCGTCCGATGCGGAGATCGTGACGACAGGGTCATCGAGTCCGATCGGCTGTCCTTGGCGGGCATGGACAGCGGTCACCACTCCATCGGTCGATGCGATCAACGTGTGCTCCATCTTCATCGCCTCCACGATTGCAACCGATTGACCAGCCGAGACCGAGTCGCCCTCGGCGACCAGTACACCGATGATGGTGCCGGGCATCGGGCTGCGGATCGGTCCGTATCCTCCTGACGCAGCGGCGTCAGGGCGAAGTCGATCACCGCGTGGGTCGTGGTCGCGGACCTCCCATGCGCTCCCGCCAACGCCGATCCACGTCACTCCGCGATCACGGTGCACGAGCAGCGCTCCGGTCACACCGTCCACGGTGAGCCGGATGTTGGAGCGGGGCTCGGTCATCAGGGATGCGATCCGGGGTGCTGCATCGTCGATCGAGACGTCCCACGCATCGTCGGTGCGGGATCGCACAGCCACGGTCACAACGCCACGATCATGAGCCTCCAAACGTCGGCGTACCCACGCCCGATCGCCGTGTCGCCAACCGATCACCGATCGCCACGGATCGGCATCGACTACCTGATCGAGGAGTGGCAAAATGGCGGCAGCAACAAGTGCCCTGTCGGGCGTTTCGGCGTCGGCGAGAAGTGTGTCGGCGCATCGCTCGACAAGCCCGGTGTCGAGGTGACCAGCACGCACCTCGTCAACGCTGAGGAGCCGTCTGAGGAAGCCGAGGTTTGTAGTGACACCGAGTACAGCCGTCGACGACAACGCTGCGTCGAGGCGACCAAGCGCCTCGGCACGGTCTGCGCCGTGGGCGATCACCTTGGCGAGCATCGGGTCGTAGTCGGAGCCCACGAACGCGCCGGGAGTGATGCCGGAATCGACGCGCACTCCGGGACCGCTTGGCTCGACAAGGAAGCGCACGGTGCCACCGGTTGGGAGGAATCCACGCGACGGGTCCTCGGCGTACACCCGAGCCTCGATTGCGTGACCTGTCGGCAGCAGATCGTCCTGACCGAACGGAATCGGCTCGCCGGCCGCGACTCGTAACTGCCATTCGACGAGGTCGATGCCGTAGTTCATTTCTGTGACCGGGTGCTCGACTTGCAGTCGCGTGTTCATCTCCATGAAGTAGAACTCGTCGGGGCGATCGTTGGACATGATGAACTCGACCGTGCCGGCTCCGGCATAGCCGCAGGCTCGGGCGGCCTCGACAGCCTGAGCACCCATCGCGGCTCGAACGTCGGGGGCGATGAACGGCGACGGTGCCTCTTCGATGATCTTCTGGTGCCGACGTTGCAGACTGCACTCGCGTTCGCCGAGGTGTACCACGTTCCCGTGGCTATCGGCGAGCACTTGGATCTCGATGTGGCGCGGGTTCAGAAGGTATCGCTCGACGAGAATCGTGTCGTCGCCGAAGGCACTGCGGGCCTCGCGACGCGCCGATTCCAACTGTTGGCGTAGCTCGGCCTCGTCGCGCACCAACCGCATTCCCTTGCCGCCGCCACCAGCCGACGGCTTGAGCAACACCGGCAGGCCGACGTCCAACGCTGCGGCGATGAGCGCGTCGTCGTCGAGACCGGCCTCGTCGCGGCCTGGCACAACTCGAACGCCGGCTGCTGCCACTGTTTGCTTGGCTGCAATCTTGTCGCCCATCGCCTCGATTGCCGCAACGGGCGGGCCCACGAAGACGATGCCGTTTGCAGCGCAGGCGCGAGCGAGGGCCGGATTCTCGGACAGGAATCCGTATCCAGGGTGGATCGCCTCGGCGCCGGTGGCAATGGCCGCAGCGATCACCCGATCGACGTCGAGATAGCTTTCGCTGGCCGCCGCCGGGCCGAGCCGCACTGCTACGTCCGCGTCGCGCACGTGGCGAGACGAAGCATCGGCGTCGCTGTACACGGCGACCGAGGTGATGCCCATCGAGCGCAGCGTGCGAATCACGCGCACCGCAATCTCGCCGCGGTTGGCCACGAGCACCGTCGAGAACATCGAACGCGGCATCGTTGGCTCGTCCATCACATCCGGAACACGCCGTAGGCAACGCGCTCCAATGGTGCCCCACCGACGATCCCCAGCGCCAGACCAAGCACGGAACGTGTGTCGTTTGGGTCGATGATGCCGTCGTCCCATAGCCGCGCCGTTGCGTAGTACGGGTTCCCCTGCGCTTCGTACTGATCGCGGATCGGCGCTTTGAACGCCTCTTCTTCGTCCGCGGTCCACGTTCCACCGCCTGCCTCGATCTGGTCTCGGCGTACCGTGGCGAGCACGCTGGCGGCCTGCTCGCCGCCCATCACCGAGATCCGCGCATTGGGCCACGTCCACAAGAATCTCGGCGAGTACGCCCGGCCACACATCGAGTAGTTCCCGGCCCCGAACGACCCGCCGATCACCACGGTGAGTTTCGGCACTCGGGCACACGCGACGGCCATCACCATCTTCGCCCCGTGCTTGGCAATGCCACCCGCCTCGTAGTCGCGTCCGACCATGAACCCAGTGATGTTCTGGAGAAACAGCAGTGGAATCTGGCGTTGATCACAGACTTCGATGAAGTGCGCGCCTTTCAACGCCGATTCGGAGAACAGCACCCCGTTGTTCGCAACGATCCCGATCGGGTGGCCCCAGATGCGCGCGAACCCGGTGACGAGTGTCGAGCCGTATTCGCGCTTGAACTCCGAGAACTCGCTGCCATCGACGATCCGGCCGATGACTTCGTGAACGTCGTACGGCGTTCGCCCGTCCGTGGGCACCACTCCGCAGAGCTCAGCTGGATCGACAACGGGATCGACAGGCATGGTGACCTCCCAAGGAGGCGCCGGCATCGGAGGAAGCGTGGCGACGATGTCGCGCACGATCTGCAGTGCGTGGGCGTCGTCGTCGGCAAGGTGGTCGACCACGCCGGAGACGTGGGCGTGCACGTAGCCGCCGCCAAGATCTTCGGCCGACACCACCTCGCCCGTCGCCGCTTTCACCAGTGGCGGACCGGCCAAAAAGATCGTGCCCTGATCGCGAACGATCACCGCCTCGTCGCTCATCGCCGGCACGTACGCACCACCGGCCGTGCACGACCCGAGCACCGCGGCAATCTGGGGAATGCCGTGAGATGACATCGTCGCCTGGTTGTAGAAGATCCGTCCGAAGTGCTCGCGGTCTGGGAACACCTCGTCTTGCTCCGGCAGGAACGCGCCACCAGAATCGACGAGGTAGATGCACGGCAGCCGGTTCTCAAGGGCAACTTCCTGGGCGCGCAAGTGCTTCTTCACAGTGATCGGGAAGTACGTTCCCCCCTTGACCGTCGCATCGTTTGCGACGATCACGCACAACCGCTCCGAAACGCGACCAACGCCCGTGACGATCCCGGCAGCAGGAGCATCGCCGTCGTACATGCCGTTGGCGGCCAGTGGCGACAACTCCAGAAACGGCGACCCCGGATCGAGCAGCGACTCGACCCGATCGCGCGGTAGAAGTTTGCCGCGCGAGACGTGGCGCTGACGCGACGACTCCGAACCGCCCAGCGCGGCACGATCAACTCGCTCGCGCAACGCCGTGATCAGCGCGCTCATCGCCGCGGCATTTCGCTGAAAAGCGTCAGACGCCGGAGCACACGTCGTGCTGAGCACGGGTCCGCTCATTGTCGTACCTTGGGCATTGCGGCTACCTTAACGTGCGTTAAGGTACGATGTGCAATAGTCCGCGTCAAGAGGGGTTCGATGACAGATCACACATCGACGGCGACGATCCGCGACGTGATGCCGCGTGACGGATTGCAGGCCGAAGCACCTCTTGCTGCCGCCATCCGTGCCAACTTGGCGATCGCTCTTGCCGACGCCGGACTCGCGCATGTCGAGGCGGCCTCCTTCGTCTCGCAGAAAGCGGTCCCATCAATGGCTGGTGGTGACGAGGTTTTCGGTCAGCTCCCGAAGCGTCAAACGGTGTGGTGGGCGCTGGTTCCCAACGCGCAAGGAGCGCGGGCAGCCATGGATGCTGGAGTCACGAGCATCACCGTGACGGTGTCGGCATCCACGGCGTACAGCGAGAAAAACGTGCGGCGCAGCACAGCGGCAGCGATTGCAGGACTCGCCGATATCGCTGCGGTGACCGGGCAAGACGGCATCGTCGTCGACGTCGACATCGTGGTGTCGTGTGCCTTCGGATCGCCGTTCGATGATGTGACCAACCCCGCGCCGGTGGTCGCGGTCGTCGAGGGCGCGCAACACGCGATGCCCGGCGCGCGCATCACGCTCGCGGACACCACCGGCACGGCGACGCCTCGGCGGATCGCCGAAGTACTCGGGTCATTGCCCGAGTCGGCACGTGTTGATCTCGGCCTTCATCTGCACGACACGCGTGGCACGGCGCTGGCCAACGCGCTGTGGGCTGTGGAGCACGGGATCCGTCGTTTCGATACCGCGACCGGCGGGCTCGGAGGATCGCCATTTGCACCTGGTGCCGGTGGCAATCTCGCGACCGAAGATCTCGTTCTCGTACTCGACGATCTGGGGATATCGACCGGCATCGACCTCGACATCATCCTGCGAATCGCTCGCTCGCTGCCCGCACTGATCGGTCACGCCGTCCCGAGCCGCACCTCGGCAGCAGGATCACTTCCGAGGTTCGACAGCGCGTGAGCATCGCCGAGGCACGAGGCCTCACCCGTCGGGAAGAGTTGCTCGTCATTGCTGCTGATCAGTTCGCTGCATTCGGCTTCCACAGTGTGACGGTCGACGACATCGGGCGCGCCGCCGGTATTTCGGGACCTGCGCTCTACCATCACTTCGCCGGCAAGGAAGCGTTGCTGGGGGAGATGTTGGTGTCGATCAGCCAACAGCTACTCGACGGCGGGAGGAGGCTGGCCGAGAGCCAGCTGCCGGACCTGCTCGAGCAGTTGATCCTGTTCCACTGCCAGTTCGCCGTCGACAACAGGTCGCTGATCACAGTTCATTTCCGCGACCTCATCCACGCCTCCATCGCAGACGGTCGCCGCGTACGTCGACTGCAGGCCACGTACGCGTTGTTGTGGACCAACACCGTGATCGCCAGGAACCTTGCAGTCGGCGAGCGAACCGCCCGCGCCGCCGTTCATGCGACGTTCGGCTTGATCAACTCCACCCCGTTCAGCAGCACGTTGCCGCGCGCCGCGATGATCGACCTGTTGTCGGCGATGTCATCGAGTGCGCTTGGCGGATTGCGCTGAGTCGACCCAGGCGTTGACTACTGGGTCAGCTCGAGTGAAAGCGTTGTCATTCGTCGGGATCCGTCGTCTGTGATGACGTATTGGTCTTCGAGTTTGATTCCTTGTCGCTCATCGGGATCACCGATGTAGCTCTCGACGCAGATGACCATCCCCGGCTCGAAATGTCCCGCGAAGTTGTACGGGTTCACTGGATCGGCGAGCGGAACGTTGGGGTGCTCGCCCGAGAGGCCGAGGCCGTGGGCGAGGCAGTAGTAACCGAAGGGCTGGTAGCGCTCGGGAATTTCCCACGCACGGGTGGCGAACTCTTCGAAGGTCCGTCCCGGAGACAGGAGACTGGCATTGTGCTGCAATTGGTCGAGGGCCAAACCATGTAACGAACGCTGCACGGGGCTCGGCTGCTTTCCGCCGCAGACGAACGTACGCGAGAAGTCGACCGCGTAGCCGCCGAATCCTGTGGCGTCGGTATCGATGCTGAACAGGTCGCCGGCCGCCAGAGTTCTGGTGCCGGCTTCTTGAAAATACGGAAAGGTTCGCTCACCGCTCTGCACCAATCGTGTCACGAAATACTCGCCCTCATTGGCGATGAGGTGGCGGTGGAGCTCGGACCAGATCTCGATCTCGCTCCGACCGGGTTCGATGCCGTCGACCATCGAGGCGACTCCTTCTTCCACACGGTCGGCCGCGGTCACCATCAGATCGATCTCGGCAGGCAACTTGATCATCCGCGCGTTGCGGAAGACCTCGGTCGCCGACGAGAGCGAGAGGCCAGCAGCTCGAAGCGCGTCAGTGACCGGATGATCCATGCGCTCAACGCCGAGTCGGGCGTCACCTCCGCGTCGTCGACATTCATCCATCACGTCGCTGGCGAAGGTCACCGCAGCGTGTGTGTAGCCGGGACCGCCCGTTGGTGTGACGCTCGGAGCGCGGCGTACCTCATGCACGGTTGGCAACTCGGCGACGAGGTGATCACAGCCGGCGAACTCCCACAGCACGGTCGAGCCGTCGGCCGCCACGAGCAGAAATCGGACGGCGCCCATCATTCCGTACACGGTCATGTTGCGAGCGCCCGTCGCGTAACAGATGTTGATCGGGTCCGCTGTCAGCAAGAACGGCACATCGTGTTCGGCCATCACCGAGCACAGTCGGTCGAGGCGTGCCAGCAAGAACTCATCAGTCGACATGACCCGATTCTGACCCAATGGGCACGACGTCGACGCGTGCAATGTACTCGGACTCCTGTTTCAAACCCGTGAGCGAGCTGGATGCCAACGCCGATCAATAACAGTCCGATGAGCAGCGCAGACAAGATGTCGGGGGTCGGCGATCCGGTGGCTTGTTGACGCCCAACTCCCACCAACGCGATGAGGTCGCCGGCGATCCCTGCGGCGTCTTCCGCGAACACGGCCCGAACGGTGGGATCAGACGTCAGCATGACCTGATCCAAGACGTCGCGGCGGAACATCAGCGCCTCACCCCGCAGCTGGCGCACGGCCTGGCGCAGCGTCCGGCGCGCCCTCGTACGTGGTCATGAGCACCTCATTAGGGTGAGAGTATTGCAACCGTGTTCACGTCCCGGGCCGACTCGTGAGCCGTTCGTTGGGTGTTGGGTTCCTTGGCGCGGGCCTCGTCACGCAAGCGATCCATCTTCCGGTACTTGCCGGCATTGCCGACCGATTCCATGTGGTCAGCGTGATGGACACCGACGTCGGCGTCGCCGAACGAGTCGCGGCACGGTGTGGCGCGACCTTCACGACCGATGCCGATGCGGTCATGCAGGATCCCAACATCGATGTTGTCGTGGTGTGCAGTCCCGACGCGATGCATGCGACCCAAGTTGTCGCGGCGTGTCAGTCCGACAAGTTGGCAGTGCTGTGCGAGAAGCCGCTTGCTGTGAGCCACACGGAAGCCGTGCAGATCAGCGCGGCAGCGGCAACGTCGGGCACGAATGTGATGGTGGGCGCCATGCACGTCTACGACCCGGCCTACCGTGCCGCCCACCGAGCGTGGCTCGAACAGGACGACGAAGCCGTGTTCACCCAGTCGAGCATCTTCTTGCCCGTCAACGACTTCTTCACCGAACAAGCCTCCGAGCCTGCGTCGCCACCGCCGCTGCCTCCGTCCGGCGAAGGGCGCTCCGACGCCGTCATGCTCCGCGGCGCTGTCCTCGGCCTGGCAATCCACAACCTTCCGTTGATCCGTCAGTTCCACCCCCGCCTCGGCGACCTCGCCTCCGCGCACTTCATTCGACCTTTCGGGTACGCGATCGTCGTCGGTGACGAGGTCCAGACGCTCGAGCTGCTCGGTTACATGGGAGGAACCTGGCCACCGAACTGGGCGCTTCGTGCGGTGGGTCGCAATTGCGAGCTCCGCGTGATGTTCCCTCCGTCGTTCGTGCTGGCCGGTTCGTCTCGAGCTGAGCTGGCAACCGCCGATTCGACGCATGTGTTCGAATTCGGCACCAACGGATACCAGTGCGAGTGGGAAGCGCTGTACGCCGCGGCTGTGGGAAACGCCGAGCCAATCGTCTCGCTGGGTGATGTCGTTGACGACATCACCTATGCGCTCAACCTCGCCGATCAGGTCGAGCGGTTGGTGGGGGAGAGGTCATGACGGCCCGCACCATTTCGATCGATGCGACCGGAGCAGTCATCACTCTCTATCGGACTGTGTTGGCGAGCCTGCCCAACAGCTATCGCATCGTGGACACAGACGCCGAGGTGGTTGTGGTTTCGGCAAGCGATCCGGCGCGCATTCAGCAAGTCTGTTCGGGCGAAACCCGAGCCGTGGTCATCGACCGCCCCGGCCGGCTCTCGAGCCACGAACTGGCGGCGATCGCCGCGGCGGCTGGTCGGCACGATTGCATCGTGGTGTCGGCGATGCTGTATGGCCCTCGCTCCGGTGCGGCCGTTGACCTGCTCGATACAGCACGCGTCGATCTCTTGGAGAGCACCATCATCTCGCGCGACACGCTTCGCTCGTCGCTGGTCGAACAGTTGGCCTTGCTGCGCACAGTGCTCGGCTCGGTCGAGTCCGTCCGCACCCTGCACGCTTCGGTGTCGCACTACGTGGTCGCGGCGACGATGGCCGATCACTCGAAGTCGCATGTACTTCTAAACGGCCTGTCTATGCCGAATGCGGTCGATGAAGCCCGCTTGCAAGCCATCGGTCCTGAGCGCCATTTGGAGGTACGGATCGACGCCGGTCCTCTTGCCCGTCCCGCCGAGATCCACTGTTACTACAAAGACGGCGGAAATTCTCCGTGGCCGCTGCACCAGCACGCCCATCGCCTCACCTTGGCTCGGTTGCACCGGCTGTTGACCACTGGGGAGGGCGATCTCGGCTATTCACTGAACGATCTCCGTCACGATCTTCAACTCGCCGCGGTTCTGACGAACTAGTTGTAGTCGCGATGCGATGCAGTCTCGCCGTGGGGAAGCGAGGCTGCATCGATCGCGTCAGCACCTGGATCAGCGGTGGCCGGTCTCGGTCGCCGTCACGGTGAAGTTGGCGTCGAGCTTGACCGTGGCGTCACTGCCGTCGGCGAGGGTGACGTGGGCCTCGTACACCGCACCGTCAGCATCGGTCTCCATGCGGTTGATCGTCGCACCTGGCTGGGCGGCAAGCACGGCGGCTTGGACCTTGGTTGCGTCGTCGCCCGTCAGAATCGCCTCGGTGATGCCGTTGGCCTGGTGAGGCCCGGCGGGTGCGGCGGGGGCCGGATCGGTGGCTGCGGCCGGATCGGTGGCGGCGGCGGTCGTCACGGTGTTGCTTGCCGCGCTAGCGCTGCCCAACGTCGTCATGCTGATGCCGCCTGCGACGACTGAACCGAGGAGGAAGGCGCCGATGGTTGCCTTGCGGATGGGGGTCATGGTGCTCTGCTTTCTGTGGGGAGGTTCGACGTTCGAACTCAACGGTGTTCAGAATGCGGCATGAAGGTAAGACCAACGCGAAGGCGAGCAGATGAGTCGGTGAGAACCAAAAGCATGGTGATCTGATAAGTTTATCAATTGATGAAACGTGCGAGTAAGAGTGACCCGGGGGTTAGCCGCCCCTCGTCGGAGATCAAGGCGGAGCTTTTCAAAGCACTCGCCCACCCTGGACGAGTTCGCATTCTCGAGGTGCTGCGCGACGGCGATCGCACGGTCGCCGAACTCATCCCGGCCGTCGGCTTGGAGTCTTCGCAT
>JAENVT010000290.1 GCA_016650435.1 Ilumatobacteraceae bacterium | reverse complement strand
GCGACTGCAACCCACTGCAACCCACTGCAACCCAGCGTCCATCGACGGCCACTCACGAGCCGACGCGAGGCGCCAGCCGATCACGCGACATGCGCCCTCATTGTCCGCAGCACACCGCGAGTGCCCTTGCTAGCGCGGAATGGTTCGGCCTGCGGCAGCCATCAGTCGCTCCGTGTCCGTCGCGTCGGCCGGAGGTTGGGTGGCGGCCTTGATGATGCCCATCGCCCGAACATCGTCGGTGCACACAGCGTCGACGATCGTCGAGATGGATGGAATCGCCCGTGGCTCGAACTCCATCGGGCGACCGACGCTGGACGACAGGTCCCATGCATGGGCAAGCGCATCGATTGTCGGGAAGGTGACCACGACCGAACCGGGGAGCTCCCCGAACGGCGTCGCGTGCGTCGCCTCCAGCACTCCCGCTGTGCTCCACATCACCGTTGCGCGCGCCGCGACGTCGTTGGCAAAGGCTACGAGATCCCCCTCGTATGGCGCTGCGCCCATGGCGTCCTCCATCGACACGAGTTGTTGACCGGTGACGAGGCCGCCCCACAGCAGTTGATTGTTCAGTGCGTGGCTGGCCAACCGACGAACTGTCCACGGCTCGCAGTTCGAAGCCGCATCCATGTGCGCGTCGCCCAACGTTGTCACCGTTCGGCGGAGCTCTTCCAACGCATACTCGAGTGTCGCCAACTGGTCCATCGTGTCCCCTCTCTCTGTGAGGCGCACGATAGTCGCCGCCGGAACCCGAACTAATCTGTTGCCCGTGCCAGGGGATCTGCCAGCAGGAACGGTGACTTTTCTGTTCAGCGACATCGAGGATTCGACGCGGCTGTGGGAAGACATGCCAGCGGAGATGGCGGTGGCTCTCGAGGTGCATGACGGCATCGTGCGGGGGACGATCGAGCGGCACAACGGGTACGTGTTCGCCACCGGCGGCGACGGTTTCTGTGCCGCGTTCTCTACAGCGCCAGACGCTGCCGAGGCCGCCGTCGAGATCCAGCAGAAGTTGCTCGCCGACTCCGCCGCCGTCCCCTTCCGAGTACGGATCGGTCTGCACACTGGTGAGGCGACCGAGAGAAATCGTGACTACTTCGGCCCGGAGGTGAACCGCGCGGCGCGGTTGATGTCGACAGCCCATGGTGGGCAGATCGTGCTGTCCGACACGACCAAGGTGTTGTTGCGGAACCGGTTGGCCGTCCGGCCGCTCGGCGAGCACCGACTCCGTGGTCTTGGTCGGCGGATGTCACTGCATCAGGTCGTCGCCGATGGGCTCCCGTCGGAGTTCCCGCCGCTTCGCAGCCTCGGCTCGTTCGCCGGCAACCTGCCTCAGCAGCTCAGTTCGTTCGTCGGTCGCGATCAGGTAATGGCAGATGTTGCCGAACTGGTGCGCGCCAACCGGCTCGTCACGTTGAGTGGCGTCGGGGGCGTCGGCAAGACCCGACTCGCCCTCGAGGTCGCCGCCGAGATGGCAGATGAGTTCCCCGACGGTGTCTGGCTGATCGAACTCGCTCCGGTCGGTGACCCCTCGTCGGTACCTGCTGCCATTGCGACCGCACTGGGCATCCCGCCCCAGGGAGACGCCGAACTGATCGACACCGTTGCCGAGGCAGTCGCAGGTCGACGGCTCCTGCTCTTGGTTGACAACTGCGAGCACGTGCTCGATGCCGCGGGCGCGGCCATCGGACAGATCCTCGGTCGGTCCGGTAACGCCAAGGTGCTGGCCACGTCGCGCGAGTACCTGTGGGTCGCCGGTGAGACGCTGCTGTCCGTGTCGCCTCTACCGCTCGACGGTGGGATCGCGTCCGATGCGGTCAAGCTGTTCGTCGAGCGGGCCAGTGCGGCGCGCGCCGGCTTCGGCTTGTACGACACGCAGAGCGCCGCTGCAGTGACCGAGATCTGCGAAACCCTCGACGGGCTTCCCCTTGGAATCGAGCTGGCAGCGGCTCGCATGGCCACGATGAGTGCGGTCGAGGTCAGGGATCGGCTCGGCGATCGCTTCCGACTGTTGCGAGGATCGGAGCGGCAGCCGGAGCGTCAGCAGACGCTGCAACTCGCGGTGGGCTGGTCATACGATCTCTTGAAAGACGACGAGCGTGAGTTGCTGCGCAACGCCTCGGTCTTCGCCGGCGGGTTCGACCTGGCGTCCATCTCGTCGGTAGTCGAAGACGCCGATGACATCGCCGTGCTCGAGCGGCTCGACTCTCTGGTCCGCAAGTCACTGGTGGTCGTCAATCACGCCGCCGCCCATACGCGATACGGCATGTTCGAGACCATCAGGCAATTCGCCGAAGAGGAGTTATCCGCCGCGGGCGGGCTGGCGCGAATGCGTGACCGGCACGCAGCGCACTTCGGGCAAGGAGCAGCGGTTCGCTATCAACACTGGAATGGGCCCGGATGGCGCGATGCCGTCGACTGGGTGGAGATCGAACTCGACAACCTTCGTACTGCGTTTCGCTGGAGCACGCAGCGAGGCGAGTTGGACGTTGCCACCGATGTCGCCGCGCACGCCGCGTTGATGGGCTTCTCGGTACAGCTCTTCGAGACGGTGGGGTGGGCCGAGGAGCTGTTGCCGGCGGCGAACGCCGCCGACGTCCGCCGCCTTCCCCGCCTCTACACCGCGGCAGGCTACGCGTGCTTCGTCGGACGTGCCGAGGCCGCTACCGCCAATGCGCATCGAGCGACCGAGCTGGAGACCGAGTCAGGCTATGACCCGTGCGAGCCCGGATACGCGACGTTCATCGAGGCGCTCGGTCAGGTCTACTGCGGCCATCTCGATCGTTACATCGACCTCACAGGCACGGTGGCGGCGCTCCCTGGCGTGACGACGCAGGGGTACGGAATTGCTGCATACCTCGACGGTCTCCAGTCGGCCGGTCGTGTCGAGGAGGCTCTGGAGTTGACGGACTCAGCAGTCGCCGCTGCCCGAGAGCTCGGCAACCCCTACTGGATCTCGTACACCCTGTGGATCGTCGGGCTGGCGCTGTCGAAACTTGACTCGAAGCGGGCATTGCTGGCCTGGGACGAGGGCGCCGACTTCGTACGAGAGCACCGCGTCAAGTTCTTCGAGGGCTTCATCGGACGAGACGCGGCGCGTCTGCACACCTCCGAAGGCGAGCCTGAGGCTGCCCTGGCACTGTTCGGCCCGGCCATCGAGTCGTTCCGCCAGGTTGGCAATGTGCCTCAGCTCATCATCACGCTGGCCAGCGTGCCAGCGCTCTTCGAACGCGTCGGCCGCCTCGATGCAGCGGCGACGCTGCTCGCTGCCATCACGCGCGAGACGTCGAGCTTCCACCATGTCCCCGACCTCGTCGACCTCGGCGACCGCCTCGCAGCGCAACTAGGGGTGGAGCGATCGAAAGACCTCGCGTCTGCGGGGATCATGCTCGATCTCAACGATGCCGCAGCCTATGCGCGCGAGCAGATCGAGCTCGCTCGCAAGGCGCTCACTCGGCAGGCCCGCCACACGATCCCTGCAGGCCTGACTCGTCGAGAGATCGAGGTGCTGCGACTGATCGCCGAGGGAAGAGCAACACGTGAGATCGCCGAGCAGCTGTTCATCTCGTCGAAAACCGCGGACAACCACATCCAGCACATCTACACGAAGCTCGCGGTCACCAACCGCGCCGCGGCGACCCGTTGGGCCGTCGAACACGAGGTCGTCAGCAGCACTGTCGCGCGCTGAGCCCTGGCATCCACTGGTGCCGTCGCGATTTCTCGGTCGAAATGAGGAGGTCTCCTCATGCGCTGCCACCCGTTTCTGACGAGGATCGAAGCTACGCCGACCAACCGGGTTGGCGAGCAGAAATCCAACTGAACGGAGAGAACAATGATTTTGGCAACGACGAAGGTCGAAGACGTCGACCGCTTCCTGGAGGTCTTCGCATCGAAGGGCGCAGTGAAGCGAGCGGAACACGGATCCAAGGGCTCAACGGTCTTTCGCGATCCCAGCGAAGAGGATCGCGTGTGGGCCCTCTTCGACTGGGACGAGCAGGGTTGGCTGAGTTTCGTGTCCGATCCCGCGGTGCCGCCGATCCTGAAGGAAGCCGGTCACGTCGGCAAGCCGCAGGCCGCCGTGCTCGCCGGCACGTATCGGGCGTGACACAGATGACTACGTCAGCAACACGACCGGCGCGCGTCGGCATCATCACCGATCAAACAGGGCCGCTCTCGTTCATGGGTATCGCCAACACGAACGTCGCCAAGATGGTGATCGACGACATCAATGACGAGGGTGGACTTCTCGGTCAGCCGATCGAGTTGTTCATCGAGGACAGCGCGACCGAAGACAAGGCGGCGGAAGCCGCGGCGTCCAAGCTCGTTGAAGAAGAGCGGGTCGACGTCGTTCTCGGCGGGATCTACAGCTCCACTCGCCAGGCCATCAAAGGCCCGGCGGTGGAGCAGGGCAACACGCTGTACATCTATCCGGAGCAATACGAGGGACAAGAGTGTCACCCGCTGATCTTCTGCACCGGTCCGGTGCCGGCGCAGCAGGTCGATCCACTCTTTCCCTGGCTGATGCGACACACCGGGGCGAAGACCTTCTACATGCCGTCGGCCGACTACATCTGGCCTCACACCATGAACAAGAAGGTTCGTGAGGTCGTCGCGGCCGAGGGGGGTTCGGTGGTCGGAGAGGAGTACTTCCCGATGGACCACATGGACTACGAAGGCGTCGTCAACGACATCATGGCCAG
>JAENVT010000289.1 GCA_016650435.1 Ilumatobacteraceae bacterium | reverse complement strand
GGCTGCGCCGAGTACCTCCAGTACGATTCCCAGTCAGCGGGTGTCAACGGCTCGTCGGGGTGCTTCCGGGCCTGCTTCAAGAGCCCCTTCAGCGCCTGGCGCTGCATGAAGGAGGGACGCCGGGCCGACCCGATGCGGTCGTCGCTCGAGATCTCGTCGCCCTTCACCCGCACAGAATGCCCGGTCACGAACGTTGGCACAAGCACGGAAACCGGTGCAGAACAACGAGTGCCGATCGGCAGATTCTGATCGCTCAGGTAGGCGTACCGTCGTATAGGTCAGGTGGTGATCCTCAAGATCGGAGAATCGCTCAGCGACTTCCTCACCCAGGAGAGACGAAAACCACCCGCGGTCGACGTAGGGTCGCGTGCTCCAAGAGACCTCGGCCCCGACCTCGAATTGCGCAGGGGCGGCGGACGCGGAACGGTCGGTTTGACGCTCGCCGGTCACCGCTGTCACCGAAATGGGCGCCGGCGGCCCATTTCGGTGACAGCGTCCCATCTCTTCGATTTGTGCGAGCGACTAGAACCGCGGAGCGTCTGTGCGCTCGCACAAAGATCGCCGCCGACATCCCATCCAGCCGGATCACCGATAGGGGAAGTTGAACGGTTCAGATCGAGCGGCCGGCGGCTCGCCAGTACTCGTCCTTCAACAGACGCTTGTAGAGCTTGCCCGTGGGGTGACGAGGCAGCTCGTCACGAAAGTCGACCGAGCGCGGGCACTTGACGTCGGCCAGCTGCGATCGGCAGAACGCCATCAACTCCTTGGCCAACGCGGCGGCATCGTCGTCGGAGGCCGGCATGGCGACGGGTTGAACCACGGCTTTGACCTCTTCGCCGAAGTCGTCGTTGGGCACGCCGAACACCGCGACGTCGACGACCTTCGGATGCATCACCAAGACGTTCTCGGTTTCCTGGGGGTACAGGTTCACGCCACCGCTGATGATCATGAACGCTTTGCGATCGGTGAGGTATAGGTAGTTGTCGTCGTCGAGATAGCCGACATCGCCGAGCGTGCTCCATCCCATACGGTGACGCGACGACGAGGTTTTCTCGGCATCGTTGTGATATTCGAACGTGGCTCCGCCCTCGAAGTACACGGTGCCGGGGATACCGCGGGGCAGTTCCTCGCCGTCGTCGTCACAGATGTGCACTACACAGTTGATCGGTGTGCCGACGGTGCCCGCGTGAGCCAGCCACATCTCACTGTTGCAGTACACGAAACCGTTGCCCTCGGTGCCCGCGTAGTACTCGTGAAGGACTGGCCCGAACCATTCGATCATCTGCTTCTTCACCTCGACAGGGCACGGCGCGGCGGCATGGATGACACAGCGCAGCGACGACACGTCGTACTTGGCGCGTACCTCGGGACCGAGCTTGAGCAGGCGGATGAACATGGTCGGCACGACCTGGGTGACTGTCACGCGATAGCGGCCGATCAGGGCCAGGTATTGCTCCGCGTCGAAGTGCTCCATCGCAACCACGGTCGCGCCTAGCACCTGCGCAGCCATCGAAAATCGGAGCGGAGCAGCGTGATAGAAGGGCGCCGGCGAGAGGTACACGCTGTCGTTCCCTCCGCCGAACAGCATCTGCAAGACGGGTGCCACGCTGCCGGGCGTTGTCTCCAGTGGCAATGCGATGAACGGTCTGGTGACGCCCTTCGGGCGTCCGGTCGTTCCGCTCGAGTACAGCATGTCCATCCCGGCGACCCGATCTTCGTCGAGTGGTGCAGGCAGCTGTGCTTCGACTGCGCGCTCGTACGATTCATACCCGTCGATCGTCCCGTCGAGCATCAACCTGACCTCGACACCGGGAGTGTCGGCGACGATCTCGGCCGCCTGATCCGCCTTGTACTTCGAGGTGATGAACACCTTCGCCGCAGAGTCGTTGATCACGTACTGCAACTCACTGCTTGTCAGCCGGCTCGAGCAGGCTGTGTACACAGTGCCCGCGTAGTGGCAACCCCACACGACCTCGAAGTAGCGGTCATGATTCTCCATGCAAATGGCCACATGATCACCTGGCTGAACTCCGACGGAACGCAGCAAGCGACTCAATCGATTCGCCGCGGCGTCGAGTTGGGCGAAGGTCTGGGTGAATCCAGATCCGGCCATGATGAGCGCCGGCTTGTCAGGTTGCGACTCGACGAATGCTCCCGGATACACGTCGGCGAAGGTAGCCGACCTGCAATCACGCCAACGATGCGCGGTCCTGCGACGGCGCCGCCGACGATACGTTGCTGTGATGGATCCGGCCGTGCGGTTCGCCAAAATTCTCAGCGGACCCGCGGCCGATCGGCACCTCGATCTGCTCTGCGCTCTCGTCGCGACGACCATTGATCGTTCGGCCGACGTCGGGTCGATGCTCGTGGACCTCGACGCGGTGGCCGAGCTCTGTCCGAATTCATTCGACGGAATCGTCGACACCCTCTTCGCATCGGGCATGTTCGCCGGAGATGGCGATGACTATCACGACCCACGCAACTCGTTGCTGAACGAAGTGCTCGCCAGGCGCGTCGCGATGCCGATCACCCTCAGCGTCGTCGCGATCGAGGTTGGAAAGCGCCTTGGCGTGCCGATCAGTGGTGTCGGGCTTCCGGGTCACTTCGTGATCCGCGACAAGGAGTCGGGTACGTTCGCCGATCCGTTCGGACGAGGTCTGCGGTACGACGAGCAAGGAATGATTGCCTCGTGGAAGCAGAGGAT
Source organism: Ilumatobacteraceae bacterium (assembly GCA_016650435.1). The sequence continues at coordinate 1,310 of JAENVT010000289.1, read as the reverse complement.
GGGTGGCGAGGCGACATTTCGACCGACGATGTTCGCGCCGGCGAGTGTGCACGAGATCATGCTGCGGATCACCAACAACTTGAAGCACAGCCTCGTTGAACGGGATCAGCATGTGCTGCTCGCCCGACTCGTGCCGCTGCGTGCCGCATTCGCCGAGCTCGCCTCGGAACGCGGTGAACACCGTCGCTGGATGCGACACTTCAACTGATGATCGACGCCACCATCAAGCGCAGCCTCGGTCAGATGATGAAGGGCGTGCAGGTCGTGGGGGCCCATCACGACGGCGTTACACGGGCGTACTGCAGCCACTGGGTGTGCCAGGTCAGCTTCGAGGAGCCAATCGTGATGGCCAGCGTGTCGCCGAAACACGACACGCATCCGCTCATCGCCGCAAGCGGCGAGTTTGCGGTCAGCATTCTCGCCGGCGACCAAGTCGATGTCGGCCAATACTTCTCGTACCCCGGCCGCAAGTTCCGCTACATCGCCGACGACTACCTCGAAACGATCCCTGGCACGCAACTGCCGGTCGTCCGCAACTGCATCGCCTGGTTGCGATGCACGACATTCGAGGTCAAACCGATGGCCGACCACGAGTTGTTCTTCGCCAGAGTCGTCGAAGTCGGTGCGGGTCGATTGAAGGAACCACCGTTGCTGTACAGCAGCAGGCTCGGCTGGCGAATCACCGGCGACAAGGCCCGCGAGCCTGGTCGCAGCATTCGCGACGAGTTGCTCGCCCGACTGGCAGCAGCTGGTTTCGACGCGCCGGTCGGCCCTGATGACGACGAGTAACCGCCGACGGGCTCTGCGGTAGTTGTAGCGCGCCACTATCGTTGTCAGTCATGACAGCCACGGAAGTCCAGGCGAAAGAGGCCGAGGATCTGGTCGACGACCTCGCCATGCAGTTGCTCGACGAATGCGACCCCAAGACCAACGATTCGGTCACGTTCCTGGGGGCTCAGTTCGACAAGGGATTGGCCTGGGTGCATTTCCCAGTCGGTCACGGCGGACTCGGCGTCAACCCGAAGCTGCAGAAGATCGTCAACGAACGGCTGGTGGCCGCTGGTGCTCCGAATGCGTACTACCGCAACCCGATCGGTCACGGGATGTGCGGACCAACGGTCGTGGTGTGGGGCAGCGAGGAGCAGAAGACGCGGTACCTGCGTCCGTTGTTCACCGGCGAAGAGATCTGGTGCCAGCTGTTCAGCGAGCCGGGCGCTGGCTCCGACTTTGCCGGACTCGCGTCGAAGGCGGTGCGTGACGGCGACGAGTGGACCGTCAATGGACAGAAGGTATGGACGACGCTGGCGCAT
>JAENVT010000288.1 GCA_016650435.1 Ilumatobacteraceae bacterium | reverse complement strand
CTCGAACCGTTGTATCGCCAGGCCGAGTCCCTGTTGTGGTCGGCTCCGTGTGATGTCGCCGCGGCGCGCCCGTTGGTCGATCGCTACGTTGCCGCTGTCAACGCGAAGGTCGCGTCGGCCGTTTCACCCGGTGGGTTGGGCTCGTGAAGTGCGCTCAACCGGGCTGCGGCGGGACTGTTGTCGACGGGTACTGCGACGTCTGCGGACTGGCGCCTGTCGCGACCGGTGCCGGTTCGGGTTCGGCCTCACATGCTCCCGGCGACCCGCCGAGCGCCGTGACGACCCAGTCGGGCACGACTCGTCTCGGTCTTGTTCCTCTCGGATCGGCGCGCTCGAGCGGCGCCAGCCGGCCGACGCGGCGACTGACCGCGACAACCCAGACCTCGCGGCTCGGCGCCGGGCTCACCCAGGTTCCGTCGGTACCGGTCACCGATCCGCGCCAGGCATTGATGGACCCGGCGACAGTCGCCGAAGACAAGCGCTTCTGCTCGGTGTGTGGTGCGCCTGTGGGTCGATCACGGGAAGGCGTACCGGGGCGTTCGAAGGGCTTCTGCCCGAAGTGTCGTACTCCGTTCGACTTCGACCCGAAGCTGCGGCCCGGTGCACTGGTCGGTGGCCAGTACGAGGTGGCCGGAGGCCTCGCCCACGGCGGCATGGGCTGGATCTACCTCGCCAACGATCGCAACGTCAACGATCGCTGGGTCGTGCTGAAGGGTTTGCTCAACTCGGGAGACCCCGACGCGGCGCGGGCTGCCGTTGCCGAGAAGCAGTACCTCGCCGAGGTCGAACATCCGCTGATCGTCGAGATCTACAACTTCGTCACTGCTTCCGACGGGGCGTCGTACATCGTCATGGAGTACGTCGGCGGGCGGTCGCTGAACATCATCCTCAAGGATCGGATGAAGGCCACCGGCCGGTTCTCACCGGTCCCGGTCGACCAGGCGATTGCCTACATCGTCGAGATCCTCCCGGCGTTCTCCTACCTGCACCTGCTTGGCCTGCTGTACTGCGACTTCAAGCCGGCCAACATCATCCAGGTCGGCGACGGCCTGAAGCTGATCGACCTCGGCGGTGTGCGCCGGATCGACGACGACCAATCGCCGATCTACGGCACGGTCGGGTTCCAAGCACCCGAGGTTGCCAAGGAAGGCACGTCGATTGCCAGCGACCTCTACACCGTGGCGCGAACGCTGGCCACGTTGATCTTCGAGTTCAAGGGGTACCAGAGCACCTTCGAGACGACGCTGCCGTCGCCCACCGACGTGCCGATCTTTGCTCAACACGATTCGCTATATCGGTGGTTGGTCAAGGGCACCGCCCCGCAACCGGAGGACCGGTTCCAGAGCGCCGACGAGATGCGCGACCAGTTGCTGGGCGTGCTGCGCGAGGTGACCGCCGCCATCGGCGGGGGAGCGGTCACTCGCAGCACGCCATCGCGCTTGTTCGAGACGCCGGCCGTGGCCGGCGATCGGCTCGACTGGACCGACCTGCCAGTGGTCGCGGTCGACCCGCAGGATCCGATGGTTTCGTGGCTTGCATCAGTCACCGCCGAAGACCCGGTCGATCGGCTGCAGGCTTTGACATCCGCACCGGAGCAGACGGTCGGGGTCGCCATGGCCAGCGGGTACGCGGCCATGGCAGCCGGACAGTTGCAGCAGGCGTCGATCATCTCCGACGAGATTCTCGGCAACGATCCGTGGGAATGGCGAGGCGTCTGGCTCCACGGTTTGGTGGCGCTCGGCGCCGGCGACAACGCCGGTGCGATTTCGTCGTTCAACAGTGTCTATGGCCAGCTTCCGGGCGAGCTGGCGCCGAAGCTCGCCCTCGCTCGGGCCTGCGAGATCGGTGGCGAGCCCGAGATCGCCGCGCAGATGTACGCCCAATGTGCCCGTACCGATGCTGCCTACGTTGCCCCGGCGCAGTTCGGATTGGCCCGTCTTGCCGCTGCCGCCGGTCGGCGCGACGAAGTGCTCGCCGCATTTGATCGAATTCCGGCCACGAGCCGGGCATACGGCGACGCCAGACGTCAGCGGGCACTGCTGTTGGCATCGAGCGAGGGTTCGGCGGATCCGCTCGACGACCTTGCCGCCGCAGCCAACGAGCTCGACCAGGCTGCGCTGGATCCTGCCGGACGCGCTGCGCTTCGCATCCAGATCCTGACGTCCGCGCTCGACCACGTGCGCAACCATGGTGCCGCGCCGCAACTCGTCATCGCCGGGGCGCGAGGCACAGTGCCGGCACTGCGGTCCGGTCTCGAACGGGCCTATCGCGAAGCAGCGCACCTTGCCGACAACCCTGCCGATCGCATTCGCCTCGTCGATCAAGCAAATTCCGTCCGGGTCCGCTCGCTGACATGACCGACGTAGAACTCAAATGCCCGGCATGCTCGGCACCGATCGCGGCCGACGACGAGTTCTGCGAAGCGTGTGGCGCGCAATTGCACGGATCACCATCAACATCGACCTCGCCATCGACATCGACCCCGACCTCGACAGCGCCGCCAGAACAGGGCTCGTCTCAGGCCTCGACCGCACCGGCTGTTGACCAACCAGCTGCGGTCTCGGAAGACGACACGGCACCGATCCCTCGCACCAGCGTCACGTCCGCCGTATGCGCGCAATGCGGCGGGCGGATTCTGGAGGACGGCTTTTGCGGAACGTGCGGAACCAAGGCCCGTTCACCTCGCGATCATTGGTCCGAGCAACCAGCACCATGGATTGGCGGGGTCTGCGACAAAGGCATCGTCCACACGGCCAACGAGGACGCAATGGCGCTGGCGGCCACTCCGGATGGCTCGTTGTCGATTCTCGTTGTGTGCGATGGCGTAACCAGTGCGCCGCACAGTGACCGCGCGGCGCTTGCAGCATCGCGAGCAGCCTGTAGCTACCTCGCCGGCGTCTCGTTGCCAACGCCGACGAAGGCTGCCGCAAAGAGCGTCGCCGCCGAAGTCAGTTACTGGACGGATGCGCTGCTGGCGGCCACGACTGATGCCAATGGTGCAGCCGTGGGTGTTGCCCACACGCTCGGCGATCCTGACGAGGCTCCGTCAT
>JAENVT010000287.1 GCA_016650435.1 Ilumatobacteraceae bacterium | reverse complement strand
GGCGGGAGGGGCGAGGGTGGGCGAAGGCGGAGCAGAGGGGCGAGGGCGGACGAGGCGGCGAGGGGGCGAGGGCGGGCGTGGATTGCCGGGGAGAAAGGAACAATTTCCTCATCCGTATTACACCCCCGGCGTAGAACGTTCACAATGACTCGCATCTTCCAACCCCGCCCCACGCATCGCCCGTGCGCGTGGTGTGCCACCGAGTTCGTCATCGCCTGCCGGCCGGGCCGCCCACGCCTGTACTGCAACCACGCCTGCCGTCAGCGGGCCTACGAACACCGCCACGGGTTCGAGCATCAACGCACCGTTCGTCCGCTGCCTGGTCAGTTGAACGGCGACGCCTGGTCGGGTACCGGTTACGAGCGGGGCGGCTCGATCGGACCGAAGGGCAAGTCGCATGCACTTCGCACCAGCGTGCGGCCAGAAGGCCGTCGGCGCGAAACGTTGTGCGGCGTTCTCGTGCCGGCATTGACCGGTCAGCACTTCAGCGTCATGCATCGTCGGGCTTGTCGCACCTGCGCGACCATCACCGACTCCACCCCGCTGCGATACGGCATTAGCGCGTCGAATGAGCTCGCGCGTCTTCGATCGTTGCTCGACGACATCGACGAGCTACGGCTTCCTCCCGCCGACGCGCTCAGCTGGATTCGGGCGAATGCTCCGTAGGCGTCGGCTCCGGGAAATCGGGCGCATCGGACACGACCGCCGCGGCCGACGAGGGAACCTCGTGCACGAACACATGCTCGCGATAGAAATTCATCTCCGCGACGCTCTCGATTACGTCGTCCATGGCGCGATGTGAGCCGGCCTTGCGCGGCCGACCGCTGTTCAGTGCCGGATACCACCGCTTGACCAACTCCTTGACCGTGCTGACATCCACACTTCGATAGTGCAGGTACTCCTCGATCTCCGGCAGGTATGCAGCAAGGAATCGTCGATCCATGCCGATCGAATTGCCACACAACGGCACGCGCCGTGCCTCGGTGACATGCTGTTTGATGAACTCCAAGGTTTGCGCGCCGGCGTCAGCAAGCGACATCGTCGAACTGCGAATCGCGTCGAGCAATCCGCTCTTCGTGTGCATCTCGACAACCACGTCATCCATTTCGGCCAGCGCCGCATCGTCTTGATGCACAACGAGATCCGGACCCTCGGCGATGACGTTCAACAGGTCGTCGGTCACCAATGTGGCGATCTCGACGATCACGTGGCGAGCAGGGTCGAGACCTGTCATCTCCAGATCCATCCATACCAGCACGGCCAGAACACTACGCAATGCGTTACCGTCGGCCGCGATGGCCCCAGCCGAACCCCCCACCGAACCGGCCGTCCAAGCCAAGCCGGCAGCAACAGTGATGCTCCTACGCGACACCCCAGAGGGCATCGAAGTATTCATGCTGCGACGCACAACTGCGGCCGCGTTTGCCGGTGGCATGTACGTCTTTCCCGGCGGCAAAGTCGACGCCGCAGATGGAAGTGGTGACGAGGGCTACGTCGTCGCCGCCATTCGCGAGTGCTACGAAGAGGCAGGAGTTCTACTGGCCACCGACGCGAACGGGGCGATGGTGGCCGACGGCCATCCCGCCCTCGCCCACCGACAGGCGGTCTACGACGGCGACGTCGACCTTCGCGCCTTGTGCGAAGCACACCGGCTGCTTCCGGCCATCGACGACTTGGTCTGGGTGAGCCACTGGATCACGCCGGTGGGCGAGTCGTCGAGGCGTTTCGACACCCGCTTCTTCATCGCCGTCGCTCCGCTCGAGCAGTCCTCGAGACACGACGACAACGAGACCATCGCCAGCGCGTGGGTGAGACCGCGAGATGCCTTACGTCAACACGAACAGGGTGAGCTGACGATGATGCCCCCGACGATCAAGAACCTCGAATTCGTCGGAGCGCACGATGATGTCGCGTCGGCGATCGCCGCAGCACGGCGCCTCGGCCAACCAACCGCGATCATGCCGAAGCTGCGCAGAGACTCGACTGGCCGCGTGCGTGGGATTGCGATGCCGGACGACCCTGACTATGACGACTTGGAATAGCGGCGACGTGCAGTGATCAGGCCGACTTGGACTGATCAGCCGCATCGAGTGCCGCAGCCGCAAGCGTCAACATGCGCGCAGAGCAGCCCGCCATGTTGACCGGCGGAGCGACCTCGTCGATGATCTTGCGAGCGATTGCCCGGAACTCGTTGGCCGCCAAACCGGCGCCATCGATCGCTACCGGCCGGCCGGAGTCTCCGCCAGCCGAAACAGCGGGTTCGAGCGGCACGCGACCGAGTAGTTCGACACCGATCTCGTCGGCCAAGACCTGACCCCCGCCCGTACCGAACAGCGGGTATTCGACGCCGTGCTCGCAGGTGAATGACGACATGTTTTCGATCACGCCGCACACCCGCAGGAAACTGCGCCTGGCCATGTCGGCTGCGCGTGCCGCGACCTTCTGCGCAGCAATCGCCGGAGTGGTGACGATCAGCAGGTCGGTGCGCGGCAACATCCGCGCCAAACCCATCTGCACGTCGCCGGTACCGGGTGGCATGTCGATGAACAGATAGTCGAGTTCGCCCCAATGAACATCGCGAAGGAACTGTTCGACCGCCTTGTTGAGCATCAAGCCTCGCCACATCAGCGCGGTGTCTTCTTCGACCAGAAATCCGGTGCTGACAACCTTGAGCATGCCGCGCCCTATCGGCAGAGTGCGTGGAATGATCATCGGCTTGTCGTGACCATCGACGGCCTCGGCCTCGAGTCGATCGTCGATGCCGAGCAGTCGCGGCACAGAGAAGCCCCAAATGTCGGCGTCGAGCACGCCCACGGTGAACCCGACCGCGGCAACCGCCGCCGCCAAGTTGACGGTGACCGACGACTTGCCGACCCCACCTTTACCGCTGGCGACCGCCAGGATTCGAGTGGATGCCGGCACCTCGGTGTTTGGTGCGTTCTCGCGTGCGTTCCATCGGGCTTTGAGCATCACGTCCGAGCGCTCCTCGGAGGACATCTCACCCCAGTCGATCTTGACCTTTGTCACACCGGGATGCACTGCCACCCTGGTCTCGACGTCCTTTTTGATCTGAGCCCGTAGCGGGCAGCCGCCGATCGTCAGCTTCACACCCACCGTGACCACGCCATCTTCGGCCACTGTGATCGATGGAACCATGCCCAGCGTGACGATGTCGGCGCCCAGTTCGGGATCAATGACAGATCGCAGGAGCGCGGTAACCGTTTCGACGTCCGGCGGGCTGGGAATCACAACACCAATTGTACGGTTACACGTCGTTACAATGACTTCCAACCGTAGGAGGAGCCAAACACCGTGATCACGCTCACCGATACCGCAGCCGTCAAGGTCAAGGAACTGCTCGAGGCCGAAGGCGACCTCGAATTGGCGTTGCGCGTAGCCGTGCGTCCGGGTGGATGCAGCGGGTTCTCGTACGAGATGTTCTTCGACGGTGATGTTGCTGCCGACGACGAGAAGGCCACCTTTGGCAATCCGGGGGCAATCGTCAACGTCGTGGTCGATTCGGCCTCTGCGCAGATGCTGCAGGGCGCAACGCTCGACTACAAAGATGGCCTCAATCAGGCCGGCTTCTCGATCAACAACCCCAACGCCAGTCGCACGTGCGGTTGCGGGTCAAGCTTCAGCTGAACGAGCGCCCACCCGACCAGAACGATCACGCCAAGAACGCGTCGATCCGTTCGTCGAGTTCCTGCTGATCCCAGATCACGTCGACACGATCGGCGACGGTCCCGTTCGTGACGAGATACAGCACCGGTTCGTATTCGATACCGAGGGCCGCAACGGCCGGCGCGACCGTGGTAGCCGCATCGTCTGAGTAGACATCGGCGTGCACCATGGTGATCTTGTCGCCGACTCGGGTGTGCGACTTCACCAGACACTCCAGTGCAGGCGCGCACGTGCCAGTCTGGCAATGCGCCGGCGTGCCGACCATGTACGCGACCGGCGCCCCCGAGGCAAGCGCCTGGGTGAGGGTCACGTCGTGCAGCGGACACGGCTTGGGTGTGAGCGTGCAGTACGGCTCGACGCCGCGGTGGTTGTCGACCGTCGGTGTGTCGAACGGAGGCAGCAGCGAACCGATGTACGGCACGGTCACCTGTGACGGGTCGGACACTTGGAACGCGGCACCGAAACCGTCGTCACCATCGAGTCGCAACGTGAACGTGCCTGGCTGGTCGATCTGCACGACGATCGGCCAATAGGGGATCACCATATCGGTCGAATGAATGGGCGCCGAAACGGTGGCGATCTGCTTGTCGGCGCTGTCGAGCACGCGTCCGTTGAGCACGGCAGGACCAGTCGTCAGCATGCTCTGCTTGCTGGCGATGGAGATCGGTAGCCGTACTTTTCCGGGCACAAACGTGTTGCTCGGGTAGCGCTGGGCGATCGTGAATCCAGTCGTCGCCGGGTCGGGTTCGCTGCCGGAGCTCGCACCAGAATTGTCACCACACGCAGCGACGACGAGCAACGAACCGGCGCCGGCGATGAGGTGGCGCCGCGAAATCGACATGCCGCAGTGTACGAGTTGTGCTTGCGAACTAGGAGTCGCGCGTACGATGCCGACATGAGCAAACCCCTTGGCCCGTACACCCCCGTCGTTCGCGCTGGAGACTGGATCATCGTCAGTGGACAGCTCGGGATGCAAGACGGCGCTCTGGTCGGCGGCGGAGTTTCCGCGCAAACCGCGAAGGCCGTCGAGAACCTGCAAGCGCAGCTGGCAAGCGTCGGCGCCGAGCTCAGCGACATCGCCAAGACGCTGTGCTTCCTGACCGACATGGACACCTTTGCGGCCTTCAACGATGCCTATGTCGAAGGATTCGGCACGCATCGCCCGGCGCGCAGCACCATCGGTGTTGCCGCCCTTCCGGCCGGTGCTGCGGTGGAGATTGAGGCCTGGGCCTACAAGCCAGTCCAAGCAAACAAGTAGGGTGACCGCCGTGCCTGGCGCAATTGCAATCGTGCTCGTGCTGCTGCTCCTCCCGGTGCTGGTGTGCATAGGCAGCGTGGTCATTGCTGTGGTGCTCGGTGTCGTGTTGAACCGCGACGCCGAGATACGCCACGAGGGCAGTGAGCTGCTCGACCTCAACGTGTGAGCATGCACCGTCACGATCGGTCGACCGAAGTGTTGACGCAGGCCGTCATGCGGTATGCGGTGGAGCGGATGCGCATGGACCCGCCGCCGCTCGACAAGTCCCGACCGGCCACCGAGCTGCGTGCCATGGTCGGCCAGACCGTCACCGCCACCGGCATCGGTGGCCTCGAAGCCTTGCGCCTCTTCGCCGACGTGCTGGGCCCGGCAAGCATCTCGATCGATCATCCGCGGTTCCTCTCCTTCGTGCCCGCTGCGCCGACGGAGGCAGCAATCCTGTTCGATCTGGTCGTCGGAGCATCGAGCATCTATGGCGGCTCGTGGCTGGAGGGTGGCGGAGCCGTCTTCGCCGAGAATGAGGCTCTCCGTTACGTCTCCGACCTCGCGGGGCTTCCTGAAACGGCTGGTGGAGTGTTCGTCGCCGGCGGCACCGCGGGCAACCTCAGCTCCCTCATCGCCGCCCGATACCGGTGGCGTCATCGGGCCGACGGCGCGCACGACCGCACGCGCGGGGTGTTGCTGACCGGCAAGGGCGCTCATTCCAGCGTCGCCTCTGCGGCACGGGCGATGGATGCAGATGTGGTGCTCGTGTCGGCCGATGAACATGGTCGGATGTTGGGTGGTGCGCTGCGCGAGACCATCGCCGGTCTCACCGAGGACGTTCGTGACCGGACCTTCGCCATCGTTGCCACGGCGGGAACCACCAACGCCGGGGTGATCGACGACCTCGCCGGAGTAGCTGAGGTCTGCGCCGAGTCCGGCGTGTGGATGCACGTCGACGGCGCATATGGCGGGGCCGGGCTTGCCGCTCCCAGCGTGCGCGATCGGTACAGCGGCATCGAGCACGCCGACAGCTTCATCGTCGATCCGCACAAGTGGTTCTTCGCCCCGTTCGACTGTTGTGCGCTGGTCTACCGCGACCCGAACCTCGCCCGGGCCGCGCACACCCAGCACGCCGAATATCTCGACGTGCTGCACGGTGGCACCGACGACAGCCCCGACGGTCACGAGTGGAATCCCAGTGATTTCGCCCACCACCTCTCGCGCCGAGCCCGTGGCTTGCCGTTCTGGTTCAGCCTGGCGACGCACGGCACCGAGGCGTACCGCGATGCCGTCGAAACGACGCTCACCGTCACGAGACAGGGCGCGCGGTTGATCGACGATGCCGCGCATCTCGAACTGATCATGGAGCCGGAGCTGAGCATCTTGCTGTTCCGTCGAACCGGGTGGACCGCGCCCCACTACCAGGCGTGGAGCGACCGGCTGCTCGACGAGGGAACCGCCTTTGTCACGCCGACTTCGTGGAACGGTGAGGTCGTCCTGCGGCTGTGCATCATCAATCCGCTGACCTCGCTCGACGACGTCCAGATCATCGTCGACTCGTTGGCCTGATCGTGGCCGATCTGCTGATTCGCGGGGCGCGACTGCTCGCGACACTCGACGTCGATCGCCGCGAACTTGCCGGCGGGTGGGTAGCAATCGACGGTGGCTTCATCACCGCCGTCGGCACCTCGACCGATGCCGAACCGTCGGCGACTGAAACGATCGACGCAGCCGATTGCCTCGTCACGCCGGGCCTCATCAACACCCACCACCACATCTTCCAGAACCTGACCCGCGCCTATCCGCCGATGACCGACAAGCCGCTGTTCGGCTGGCTGCAGTCGCTGTATCCGCTATGGCGAGCGATCGATATGGAAGCCGTCTATGCCAGCGCGTTCGTCGGTCTCGCCGAGCTCGCCTTGAGCGGTTGCACGACGTCGAGCGACCATCTCTATCTGCATCCGCGCAACGCCGGCGACTTGCTGTCGGCAGAGATTGCGGCGGCCACCGACCTCGGGATGCGCTTTCATCCGACCCGCGGCTCGATGTCGCTCAGTGAGAAAGATGGTGGTCTGCCACCCGACGACGTCGTGGGCGACGACGACGAGATCCTTGCCGCATGCGAAGAGGCCGTCGCCCGTCATCACGACCGATCGCCTGGCGCGATGGTCCGCATCGCGCTCGCCCCGTGCAGCCCGTTCAGCGTCACCGAGCGACTGATGGTTCGTTCGGCGGAACTTGCCGAACGGCTCGACGTTCGCCTGCACACCCACTTTGCCGAGAACGCCGAGGACGATGCCTTCTCGCTGAGCCAGTTCGGCTGTCGACCGATGGAGTATCTGGAGCGCACCGGCTGGTGCACCGACCGCACATGGGTAGCCCACTGCGTGATGCCCAACGACGAAGAGATCCTCCGGCTCGGCGCAGCCGGAGTCGGCGTTGCCCACTGCCCGAGTAGCAACTTGATCCTGTCGTCGGGAATTGCACCAGTGGTCTCGTTGCGGGCGGCAGGCGTTGAGGTCGGCCTCGGTGTCGATGGCTCGTCGTCGGCCGACAGTGCCTCGCTATGGCTCGAGGCTCGCCAGGCGATGCTGCTGGCGAAGCTGCGCGACGGAGCCCCGTCGGGAACGGCGCGGATGGCTTTGGAGTGCGCGACGTCGGGCGGCGCGGCGTGTCTCGGCCGCAGCGGCGAGATCGGTGTGATCGAACCCGGCGCGGTGGCCGACCTCGCGGTATGGCGTCTCACCGGGCCGGCGTTCGCGGGTGCTCTGGCTGACCCGATCGAGGCCTGGCTGCGCTGTGGACCGGTGGCGGCATGGCACACGATCGTCGACGGACGAAGTGTCGTTCGTGATGGCAACATCGTGCACAACGATCTCGACGAGGTGTTGCGCACTCATGCTCGGCACGCGGCGCGAATTCAGCGACTCGCTGACTGATGCCGCTCGTCTTGCAAGCGTTCCTCGTCGCCGTCGGTGTCGTCTTCCTTGCCGAACTGCCCGACAAGACGATGTTCGCGACGATCGTCCTCGCAACGCGATACCGCCGACCGCTGGCCGTCGTGATCGGTGTGACGCTGGCTATGGCGTTTCATTCTGTGCTCGCCGTCGCGGTCGGCCAAGCATTGCGGAACCTGCCGCGAACGCCGACCCAGTTGGGTGTAGCCGCGCTATTCGTTGTCGGCGGCGTGCTGCTGCTACGCGGCGGGGACAACAACGACGACGTCGACGCCGCGCCCGTCCACGGGATGTGGGGCGTCGTCGGCCGCACCGCGTTGATCATCGGAATCGCCGAATTCGGTGACTTCACCCAGTTGGCAACCATCGGCATCGTTGCCGATCGTGGCTATCCGGTAGCGGTTGCCGCCGGCTCGTTGGTCGCCCACATCGTGGTTGCCACGCTCGCCGTGTGGGCCGGTCGATGGCTGGAACTCCGCCTTCCCGTGCGAACCGTGCAGCGTGCGGCCGGGGGCCTATTCGTCGTCTTCGGCGTCGTGACAGCCGTCCAGGCGATTCGCGGTTGACGCCAATTTCGCCAACGAATCCGCCAGACTGGTGGGCATGCGGATCAGCCGGCGAACACTCCTGCGCGCCGGCGCGTCGACCGGATTGGCCGCGATGCTCGCGGCATGCGGCGACAGCGGTGTGCACTCCCAGGCCTCCAACAAGAACGGAGGAGCCGGCGATCCGTCGTCACCATCCGGGGTCGGCAAGCTTCCGGCACCAGCGGCCGACGTCACTCGCACAAAGTTCGCAATGGTCGGCGACTCCATCACCAAGGCGTCGTCAAAAGTACTGACAGATGTCCTCAAGAACCAGGGGTTCACCGACATCACCATCGAGGCCGAGACCAGCCGGCGCATTGCGGTGGGCGATGGAAAGGCCGAGCCACTATCGGGGATCAAAACCCTGTTCACGATGATCTCGGACGGTGTCAACCCCGATGTGTGGGGGATTGCGATGGGCACCAACGACGTCGGCAAGTACAAGACTGCCGACGAATACGCCTCGTTGATCGACCAGATGCTGTCGATGCCCGACGCCAAGGTGCCGATCGTGTGGGTCGACGTCTACAACCCGAACCAACTCCCCGGTACCAAGCTGTTCAACGAGGTGCTCCGCGAACGCGCCGCGGCTCGCGCCAACACCACGGTGCTGTCATGGTTCGATCTGGCATCGGATCCGAAGGAGAAGATCCTGCGGACCGATCACATTCATCCCAACGAAAAAGGCACGCTGGTGTTCGCCGATCTGGTGTCGGCGGCGCTGGCCTGAGCTGTTGAGTCTCAGGAACCCCAGCGACTCTGTCCGAATCGGTAGCCCACCGAACGAACCGTTTGGATCAAGTTTGCTTGCTCTTCACCAAGCTTGGCGCGCAGACGGCGAACGTGGACATCGACCGTTCGTGCCCCGCCGTAGTACTCGTAGCCCCAGACCCTCGACAGCAGGATTTCGCGGGTGAACACCTTGCCCGGGTTCTGGGCGAGGAACTTCAGCAGCTCGTATTCCATGTAGGTCAGGTCCAACGGACGGCCTTCGATCGAGGCCTGGTACGTCTCGACGTTCAAGGCCAATCCGCTGTACTCCACCGTCTCCGCCTTGACCTGGGCAAATCCTTCAAACAGCAGATGCCGAAGTCTGGCCTCAACTTCGACAGGATGGAACGGCGTCAGGCAGAAATCGTCGTACAGGTCGTCGCGCAGCTCAAGCTCGCCGAGTTGTGCGCCGCCGAGCAGCAGCAACAACCTGGTCGGCTCGTCGCGTTTGCGCAGCGCCCTGCACATCGCCCAGGCACCTTCGGGATCGGCATCGCACACCACGATCGCGCCGGCCCATCCGTCGGGCGGCTCGTGTGTGGTGGCATCTTCGGCCGATGCGACCGCTTTCCACCGGTAGCCCCCGAGATCGAGCGTCCGCGCCAGATCGGGTGGCGGCGGTTCCGGGTAGACGACCAGCTGTTCCATCATGTCGCTAGAGCGTCCTGAGGTATCGGTCGTGCTCGAAGGCACTGACATGGGTCTTGTAGGCCCGCCATTCGCTGCGCTTGTTGCGCAGGAACCACTCGAAGATGTGCTCGCCGAGCGCCTC
>JAENVT010000286.1 GCA_016650435.1 Ilumatobacteraceae bacterium | reverse complement strand
TCCACCGCAGGTGTGGGAGGCCAGCGGTCACCTCGCCAACTTCACCGACCCGCTGGTCGATTGCACCAATTGCAAGAACCGTTTTCGTCTCGACAAGCTCGACGACCCCAACACCTGCCCGAGCTGTGGCAAACAGGGCACCTTCACGCAGCCGCGCCAGTTCAACCTGATGTTCAAAACGCACGCCGGTCCGATCGAAGACGCCGGAGCGGTGGCCTACCTGCGGCCGGAGACCGCGCAGGGAATGTTCATCAACTTCAGCAACGTGCTCAACTCGACGCGCCGCAAGCCTCCGTTCGGTATCGCCCAAGTTGGTAAGAGCTTCCGCAACGAGATCACCCCGCAGAACTGGATCTTCCGCACGCGCGAGTTCGAGCAAATGGAGATGGAGTACTTCGTGCCACCGGCCGACAGTGCCAAGTGGTACGACTACTGGTGCACTGAGCGGATCAACTGGTACCACGATCTCGGTGTACCGAAGGAGTTGCTGCGCCTGCGCGCTCACGACGCCGACGAACTGTCGCACTATTCGACCGGCACCAGTGATGTCGAGTTCCTCTTTCCATGGGGCTGGGACGAGGCCGAGGGCATCGCCCAGCGCACCGACTACGACCTCACTCAGCACTCGAATCATTCGGGCGAGAAGCTCGACTACTTCGACCAGGCGACCAATGAGCGGTACAAGCCGTATGTCATCGAACCCGCAGTCGGCGTGACCCGACTCTTCGCTATCTTCCTGCTCGCGGCCTACGACGAGGATGTGATCAACGACGAGAAACGGACCGTGCTGCGGCTGCACCCGCGGCTCGCGCCGTACAAGGTCGCCGTGCTTCCGTTGTCGAAGAAGGACACGCTGACGCCGTTGGCTCACCAGGTTCGCAAGATGCTGAGCGAGCGTTACATGGTCGACTACGACGAGACCCAGGCCATCGGTCGTCGGTACCGGCGCCAAGACGAGGTCGGCACTCCGCTGTGCGTGACCATCGACTTCGACTCGCTGGAAGATGGTGCCGTGACCATTCGCGACCGCGACACCACCGACCAGGTTCGTGTGCCGATCGACTCGTTGCTTGGCGAGGTCGCTTCGCGGCTCGGCTTCTAGAGAGTCGGCGACCAGTGACCACGTACCTCGACGGCATCCTCGAACACCACCGGCAGGTTGCTGAGATGGATCGCCGGCCGATCGAGGCCCTGATTGCCGAGGCGGCGCAGATGCCGGCAACCCGAGATTTCGCGGCCGCCCTCCGCGCCCAATCCAGCTTGGCGGTGATCGCCGAGATCAAACGTCGTTCACCGTCGAAAGGTGACCTGTTCGCCGATCTCGATCCCGTCGTGCTCGCCAGGGCCTACGAGTCCGGGGGCGCGAGCTGTCTTTCCGTGCTGACTGACAGCCCGCACTTCGGTGGCTCGGTCCAAGACCTTCAATTGGCGCGCAGCGCTTGTTCGCTGCCAGTGGTTCGCAAGGACTTCACGGTCAGCGAGCGCGACGTGTTGGACACGCGCATCATGGGAGCCGACTGTGTGCTGCTGATCGCCGCCGCCCTCGACAAGCGCGAATTGAAGTCTCTCCACGAGCTGGCGACCAGCGTCGGTCTCGACGTGCTCGTCGAAATTCACGACGAAGCAGAGCTGGACGTGGCGCTGACAGCCAACGCCTCGATCATCGGGGTCAACCAACGCGACCTGGTGACGTTCCGCGTCGACAACGAACGCGCTGTTCGCATGGCGGCGTTGATCCCGGCCAGCGTCGTGAGAATCGCCGAGAGCGGGGTGCGCGATCGCAGCGACGCGCAGAGCCTGCGCGATGCCGGCTACGACGCGGTACTGGTCGGTGAATCGCTGGTCACCGCCGCCGATCCTGCTGCGGCAATCGCCGAGCTGCGCGTCGGCTAGCGCGAAATCGATCACACCTGACCCCATCTCGGGCCAGTACGTTGGGGAGCCGGATGTTCGTCAAGATCTGCGGTATCACGAATGAGGACGATGCGTTGTTTGCCGTTGCCATGGGCGCAGATGCCGTGGGCTTCGTGTTTGCTCCGTCGACGCGCCAGATCGCTCCGCAACAAGTGTTCAACATCACCCGCCGGCTGCCCCCCGAGATTCTCACCGTTGGTGTCTTCCGCGACGAGCTACCCAGCAGGGTGATCGACACGGTCAATCGGGCTGGGTTGAAGGCAGCACAGTTGCACGGCCACGAGTCGCCGTCGATGGTGGCAGAGGTCGCCGCTCAGATTCGTTGGGTGATCAAGGCCGTTGTCGCCGGTTCGCCCGATGCTCGACGTATCAAGGAGTTCGGCACGGATCTGATCATGGTCGACGCCCCGTCGCCGGGTTCTGGCGAGCTGTTCGACTGGTCGCTGCTCGGTGAAGTGCCGGAGGGGCCGCGCATCATCCTGGCTGGCGGTCTCGATCCCGACAACGTCGCCATGGCGGTCCGCAAGGTGCAGCCGTGGGGCGTCGACGTGTCGTCGGGCGTCGAGAAATCGCCAGGCCTCAAGGATCCGATGAAGGTCAAGTTGTTCATCGAACGGGCGCGTGCCGCTGCCCCACAACAGCACCTCGGGCCCGATTCGATGCCCTACGACTGGGACGACGACGAGGAGTAGACGATGTCGCTGATGGCAGAACCATCGGCCACTGGACGTTTCGGCGAATTCGGTGGTCGTTTCGTACCTGAGACACTGGTACCCGCGTGCCAGGAGTTGGAGGAGGCGTTTCGCGATGCGTGGGCCGACGACGCCTTTCGTGCCGACCTCCACTACCAGTTGCGGCAATACGCAGGCCGACCGTCGATCCTCACAGAATGCGCCAACCTCAGCGAGCAGCTGGGTATCCGCCTGATCCTCAAGCGCGAAGACCTGAACCACACCGGCTCGCACAAGATCAACAACGTGCTTGGCCAGGCGCTGCTTGCGAAACGAATGGGCAAGACGCGCCTCGTCGCCGAGACAGGAGCTGGTCAGCATGGCGTCGCCAGCGCCACTGCCGCAGCCCTCTTGGGAATGGAATGCAAGGTGTACATGGGCGCCGTCGATGTCGAACGACAGGCGCTGAACGTCTTCCGGATGAAATTGCTCGGATCCGAAGTCGAGGCCGTTCAGAGCGGCAGCCGCACACTGAAGGATGCAGTCAACGAGGCGATGCGCGACTGGGTCGCGTCGGTCGAGACGACGCACTATTGCTTGGGTTCGGTCATGGGTCCGCATCCATACCCATGGATGGTCCGCGAGTTCCACCGTGTCGTGGGCGAGGAGGCCAAACAGCAGTGCCACGAACTGTTCGGCGATGTGCCAGACGTCGTCGTCGCCTGCGTCGGAGGTGGCTCCAACGCGATCGGGATCTTCTCGGGTTTCGTCGACGATCGCACTCGTCTGATCGGCGTCGAACCGGCGGGCGGCGCTGCGGTCGGCCGCGGTCAACCCGGCGTGGTGCACGGCATGCGCAGCTACCTGATGCAAGACGAATACGGCCAGGTGTTGGAGGCCCAGTCGATCTCAGCCGGTCTCGACTATCCCGGGGTCGGTCCCGAACACAGCTACCTGGCCTCGATCGGGCGCGCTGAGTACCCGTCGGTGACCGACGCCGAGGTGATCGACGCCTTCCAGCTCCTCGCTCGGTCCGAGGGAATCATCCCGGCTCTCGAATGTGCTCATGCGCTTGCGTGGATCGTGCGCGAGTCCTCGTCGCTGCACGACAACACGGTGTTGATGAACCTGTCGGGCCGCGGCGACAAAGACGTCGCCCAGATGATGGACATCCTGGCCCGATGACCGGTGTGTCGAACTGCGGGGTGCTGGAGACAGCCCTGCGTCGTCAGCGCGATGCCGGGCGCAAGTTGCTGGTGCCGTACATCACCGGGGGTCTCGAAGGCTGGCAAGCCGCGGTTCGCGCCGTTGTCGCCGCCGGCGCCGACGCCATCGAGATCGGCCTGCCGTTCTCCGATCCTGTGATGGATGGTCCGGTCATTCAACAGGCGTCGCAGATGGCGCTGGAAGGTGGGGCGACACCGGTATCGATCCTCCACGAAGCCCGCGAACTCGACGTTGGCGTCCCGCTGGCGGTGATGACCTACTACAACACGGTGCATCACGCCGGTCACGAGCGATTTGCCCATCAACTCTTGGAGGCGGGCATCAGCGCCGCTCTGGTGCCCGATCTTCCACTCGAAGAGTCCGGGCCGTGGTGCGCGTCGGCGGACTACGCCGGCATCGAAACCGTGATGTTCGCCGCACCGACTGCGCCCGACGATCGTTTGCCCTTGATCGCGGCTCGAGCCCGAGGCTTTCTCTACTCTGTCGGACTCCTAGGTGTCACCGGTGAACGAGACCAGCTGGCCACGACTGCGGCGTCCCTGGCCCGTCGGTTGAAGGCAATCACCGATGTGCCGGTGCTGATCGGTGTCGGTGTGTCCAACGCCGCCCAGGCTCGTCAAGCGGTGGAGGTTGCCGACGGTGTCGTGATGGGCGCCTCGGTCATCAGGCGCATCCTCGACCACGGACCCGATGCAGCCGGCGACTACATCGCCGAGGTTCGCGCGGCGATCGATGCCTGACGCATGCGAGCTGTGCGAAGCGGCTCGGATGACGGAGTGGTTCTACGAAGACGAGATGTGCTGGATCGCCGAGTGCGAACAGTGCTACGTGCCGATGGTCGTGTGGCGCCAGCACGATCCGTCACCGCCCGCCGAGGTTCGCGATG
The DNA here is from genome assembly GCA_016650435.1 of Ilumatobacteraceae bacterium. The sequence continues at coordinate 4,898 of JAENVT010000286.1, read as the reverse complement.
TCATGTTGGAACGTCTTGGCGACGTCGCCCGTGCGTCGTACCGCTTCGACGGCTACTACGTCGACGAGAACATGCGCTCGATTCCAACTCACTACCATGCCCACGCACGACCGCGCGGCGGCTTTTTCGGCCACGGAATGCGTCGAACGACCTAGTTTGTGTGGTCCACGTCAGGGAAACGCAAATAAACCGCTATGTGCGGCTCATTCACGGTTTGTAGTTGACCCTCCGCATTTCGATTACCGCGGAGGATGGGAATCCGATTGAATCAGGTGGGGCGAACGATTGGACTACGCATCGGTGTATTCCTTTGGGTTTCGTCGGCTGCGGCTCCGCCGAGTCGTGGTGACCATAACACAGACCGTGGTGACATTTGCAACTTGCTTGAAGAGAATTTGCAGAAATCTTTAGCTCGCCGTCAGTGGCGGTTCGTGTCTCACTGCCTGGCTAGCATCGCCTCATGCTCACTGCCGGTCGACCTGCACCCGAGTTTTCACTGGTGAATCAGGACGACGAGATGCAGGATTCGGCTGCACTGCGTGGCCACCCGGTTCTCGTGTACTTCTACCCACGGGCCGACACGCCGGGGTGCACCCAGCAGGCGTGCGGGTTGCGCGACATCGCCGGTCAAGTAGGCGACACGGTGATCCTCGGCATCAGCCCCGACAAGCCGGCGGCATTGGCCAAGTTCCGCGACAAGTATGCGCTGAACTTCGATTTGCTCTCCGATGTCGACCACTCCGTGGCGGAGGCGTACGGGGTCTGGGCAGAGAAGAAGAACTACGGCAAGACCTACATGGGGATCGTACGATCCGCGTTTCTGATCGATGCCGACGGCTCGATCCGCAATGCCTGGTACAAGATCAGCCCGAAGGACACACCGACCAAGTTGTTGGAAGCGCTCGTCGAATGACGGCGATGCCGTCGCCGGTCGATGTGTTGCCGCACCGGCCGCCGTTCTTGTTCGTTGACGAGCTCACCGCGCTCGAACCAGGTGTGAGTGCTGTAGGGAGCTGGCATCTGACCGGTGACGAATGGTTCTTTCCCGGCCACTTTCCGGGTCGGCCGACGCTGCCCGGCGTGCTGATGTGCGAAGCCATCGCACAAGTCGGTGCAATCGCGGTGCTGACCGACGATCGGTTTGCGGGCAAGTTGCCACTGTTCGGCGGCCTCGACGGCGCCCGCTTTCGCCGGCAGGTCGAGCCGGGCGACACGTTGGAACTACACGTCGAGTTGCAACGGATGTCGGCCCGCGCCGGCAAGGGTCGCGGCCGCGCGCTGCTACGCGGCGAGACTGCCTGTGAGTGCGAGTTGATGTTCGTCCTCGTCGACCGCTGACGTCACGCCGCGGCGCGCCACAGCGGTGCGGCGACCAGCGTGCAGTGCTCGCACGGTGTGCCGCGTTTGACGAGTTCGGCGTCGGCGATCAAGCCGTGGCGGAACGCAACCTCTTCGACCACATCGAGGTCGTCGCATGGCCCGCCGAACCATTGGTCGACGACGTCGACCAGACCGACATGATCGGCGCAATCGAGGCGGGTGTGCACCAGATTGGGCCGATCGATGTCGAAGATCACAAATCGTGCCGGGCGCCGCTGTGGGTTGATGACCGGGCTGGTGACTTGGGTAGTGGTGGCATGTCGCAGTTTCATGCCGTGATCATGACGAGGGGGTGTAACGCGGTTGTCTGAGCAGGTGAGTTGGGGCTAAACAGGGCCGAGGATGATGCTCCCGTTGTGCCCACCGAAACCGAGGCTGTTGGATATCGACGGCGCCGGGTCCCACGGGCGAGCGGCCCCGACTACGAGATCGATCGTGAACTCCGGATCGACAACCGTGGTTCCAGCGGTTGGCGGGATCAAACGGTGTTCCATGGCAAGCAGCATGGCCACCGCTTCGAGGGCGCCGGCGGCGCCCAGGGCGTGACCGGTGACGCCTTTCGTCGATGTCATCGGCACGCCTTGGGGGCCGAAGATCTCGGTGATGGCGGCAGCCTCGGCGGCATCGTTGAGTGGCGTCGATGTTCCGTGGGCGTTGATGTGGCCGATATCGCCCGGCTCGAGTCCGGCGTCAGCGAGCGCTAAACGCATGCACGCGATCGCGCCGACACCACCAGGCGCCGGCGCAGTGATGTGATGGGCATCGGCGTTGCTTCCCGCCCCGAGCACCTCGCCGATGATGGTGGCGCCGCGCTTTTCCGCCGCTGACCATTCTTCGAGCATCAGCACCGCAGCGCCCTCGCCCAGTACAAAGCCGTCTCGTTCGACGTCGAACGGACGACTCGAGCCGGACGTCGACAGCGCTGTCATGTTGCCGAAGCTGGCAACTCCGATGGGGCACCCTGCCGATTCGGCACCGCCGGTGACGACCGCATCGCACATGTCCCAAGCGATCAGTCGCGCCGCGTATCCGATGGCGTGGGTCGAGGCGGCACACGCAGTGGTGATGGTCTCGTTGGGACCACGTAGCCCGTAGCGCATCGAGATTGCTGCGCCAGGTGCATTTGGCATCATCATCGGGACGAGGAATGGCGACACGCGCCGCTCGCCCTTGGTGAGCAGAACCTCGATCTGATCCTCAGTCGATCGGAGGCCACCGACGCCGGTCGCGTAGATCGTGCCGAAGCGATGCGACTCGGCCGATGGCCTGCCGGCGTGCTCGAAGGCTTCGGCGGCGGCGGCAACAGCGAACTGTTCGACGCGATCAGCGCGCCGCGCTTCCTTCGGATTGTCGAAGTAGGGGAGCGGATCCCAATCCTCGATTTCGATGCTGCGGTGGTCGGTGATGCCCGGCCCGTTGAGGCCGTCCCAGAACGCTTTCTTCCCGATGCCGCAGGGTGCGACGACGCCGTAGCCGGTGATGGCAACGCGCCGCCCGGCGCCCTTCATCAGAGCTTGCCGACAACCAGGTCGTAGGCCTGGCCGACAGTTTCGATGCCTTCGAGATCTTCCTCGGGCACTTCGACGCCGAACTCCTCTTCCAATGCCATGACCAGTTCGACCAGGTCGAGACTGTCGGCATCGAGATCGTCGCCGAACTTGGCCTCCGGCACGACTTGGTCTTCCGAGACCGAGAGCACCTCCACGGCGCATTTACGGAAGCGGGCGAACATTTCTTGATCCACGACTATCTCCTTGTGATGGTGATGCGACGATGTTAGTGACTGCGCGTGCCTAGTGATTGTGCTGCGAGGTGAGGGACTAGTGGCCCATCCCTAAGCCCCCATCAACTGGGATGACTGCACCGGTGATGTACGCGGCGTCGGATGACGCCAAGAAGACGACCACGCCGGCGATCTCGTCGGTCGAGGCCATGCGGGCCAGCGGAACGGCCGCGGTGAGTTCTGCCAGCCGTTTCTCGCCGAGCGCAGCGGTCATATCGGTCTCGACGGGCCCGGGGGCGACGACGTTGACGGTGATGCTGCGCGAGCCCAACTCGCGTGCCAACGAGCGAGCGAGGCCCACCAATCCCGCCTTCGAAGCTGCGTAGTTGGCTTGACCCGCTGAACCGAGCAATGCAACGACCGACGACATGAAGATGATTCGGCCCGCACGGGCGCGGAGCATGCCCTGTGTGGCCCGCTTGGCGACGCGATAGGCGGCGGTCAGGTTGGCATCGACGACCGAGCCGAAATCAGCCTCGCTCATCCGCAGCAGCAGACCATCTTTGGTGATGCCGGCGTTGGACACCAACACCTCGACCGGGCCGAACTCGGTCTCGACCGCCTTGAACGCGGCGTCGACCGAATCGTGATCGGTGACATCGCACTTGACGGCGAACAGGCCTTCCGGCGGAGGTGACGAGTTGTAGGTGACCGCAACGCGATCGCCTTGGGCAAGGAACCGTTGTGCGCACGCCAACCCGATGCCTCGCGATCCTCCAGTTATCAGAACGACTTTGCTCACGCAGGCCCACCGGCAGGAGCGCCGCCACCCCAACGCAGCACGGCGCTGGCAGCGGTCATCCCACCTCCGAACCCGACGAGCAGCAGCAGATCGCCTTCCTTGACACGGCCGGTGTCGAGTGCATCGCCGAGCGCCAGCGGTATTGACGCCGACGAAGTGTTGCCGGTGCGATCGAGCACGGTCACCGCTCGCTCGATCTCAATGCCCAAGCGATCGCAGGCCGCCTGGATGATGCGTACGTTCGCCTGATGAGGGATGACTAGCGTGACGTCATCGGCAGTGAGCCCGGCGTGATCGAGCGACTTGGTCGCCGAGTCGACCATGATGCGCACGGCTCGACGGAAGACCTCTTTGCCCTCCATGTGGATGAATCCACCGATGTCGGCCCACAGCAACCGACCGAGGGAGCCGTCGGCGTCGAGATCCCACGCGAGGAGCTGGCCAGGGCCTTCGACTGCTTCGAGCACCACGGAACCCGATCCGTCACCGAACAACACCGCGGTGTTGCGGTCCTCCCAATCGGTGATTCGCGACAATGAGTCGGTGCCGATGAGCAACACCTTGCGGGCACCCATCGCGATCATGCCGTGCGCGGTGACTAGCCCATAGACGAAACCGGAACACGCCGCGTTGACGTCGAAAGCACCGCAGCGCAGGCCGAGTTCGTTCTGCACGGTGGCGGCCGTACCCCATTGTGTGTCGGGGGTGGTCGTGGCGAGCACCAATGCATCGATCTCGCTGAGGTCGACGCCCGACATGTCGAGCGCGGCGCGTCCTGATTCGATCGACATGCCGGCGGTGGTGCCGCCGACGTGGCGCTCTTTGATGCCGGTTCGTTCGACGATCCACTCATCGGACGTCTCGACCATCTGCTCGAGGTCTTTGTTGGTGAGTGTCTTGGGGCCCAGAGCTGTGCCCCAACCTGTGATCACTGCACCGCGGACTCCGGAAGGTAGTGCTGGCATATCAGACCGTCCTCAACCATGCGATGGG
>JAENVT010000285.1 GCA_016650435.1 Ilumatobacteraceae bacterium | reverse complement strand
GCGATCGGCGCGACGCGGTGCAACGAGACCCGTGCGTGGAGCAACGTGTCGTACGCCGCGGCTAAAGCAGCGGGTTTCTCTGGGGCGATACCGCGGCCGGCAGCGTCGATCCATCTCAACTCGTGCATGTCGCGGAGGCCGCCGCGTCCTTCTTTGATGTTCGGCTCCAGCAAGAAGGCCACCTCGCCGTCGGCGCGATGGCGGGCAAGGCCACGGGCACGCAGCAACGAAAGCCACGCGGCGGCGTCGGATTGCCACGCACGGCTCGCAGCGTGCATCACCTCGTCGGCCAATGATCGGTCGCCGGCAATCCATCGGCCGGCCAGCATCGTTGTTGCCGTGTCGAGCTGGTCGGCAGTGACCGACAGCTTCTGATTCGCGGCACGCACGGCGTGCCCGAGGTGTATGCCCGTGTCCCAGATCGGATACCACAGGTCCGCCAGGCCAGCCTCGATCTTCTTCGCGCTTCCGCGATGCACGACCATCACATCGATGTCGCTGTGTGGCGCCATCTCCCGCCGGCCTGTTCCACCAACGGCGAGCAAGCACACGTCTGTTTGGTCGCCGAACACCTTGTCGTACAACCCGACCAGCCATTGATCGATCGCCGCGGTCCACGCCTCGCACCAGGCTCGCCCGAACAGGGTCTTGTCGGCGAGCAGGCGATCGCGTTCGGCGAGTATCACCCAGGCATTGTGCCGTGCGCGGCCACGCCAGGTCGAGAACGCTGGCCGCCGCTGGCCCTACAATCCGACCATGCGTCGCCCCCCGTCGCCCTGCACCGTGCCCTTCGCGGTGGCCGCCTTGATGGTGGCGATTGCTGCCTGTTCGTCCGATAGTGCGCGCCCGCCGACGACGCCCGCCGTTACGACCCCGGCCGTGACCCGTGTCGACGACGGGATTCTGACCATCGGTGTGCTGACTCCTCAGGGCAGCGCCAATGCCGACATCGGTCAAGCAATCGCTAGCGCCGTAGCCCTGGCCAAGAAGCAGATCAACGAGGCCGGCGGTTACGCGGGACACCCGATTGTCTTGGTTCCGGCGGACGAGGGTGTGGCCGGTGTCGGGATCGACCCGGCCATCGCCGCCTTACTCGATGCCCACGTCGATGCGATCATCGGCCCAGCGTCGTCGACCAACGCGCTCGCCGGACTGGGCGAGATCGTCGATGCCGGCGTTGTCGCTTGCTCGCCCACTGCCTCGGCCAGCCTGCTCGACAACTTCCCCGATCGGAATCTGTTCTTCCGCACGATTCCTTCTGACTCCTTGCAGGCCTTGGCAATCGGTGAAGCAGTGGACCGCACCGGGGCAAGCCGGGCAACCGTCGCCTACATCGACGACACCTATGGCCAGGCGTTTGCCGATTCGATTGCCGCCTCATTGCAAACGAAGGGCATCCAACAGACGGAATCTGTGCCGTATTCAGCCGACAACCAGTCGATCAACGCTGCTGCGAGGAAAGTCGCCTCACTTGCCGCCGGCGTCGTCGTCGTGATCGGCGATGCGACGTCCGGCCCGGTGATGCTCGGCGCGATCGACGCTGGCGAGGCGGCGACGCAGCCCGTGTACGTGGTCAACGATGCGATGCGTCGGCCAACCGCGAGCGCCGAGCCGATGGGCGAATCGCTAGCCCAGCGGGTGACGGGCGTTTCGCCGGTCGCGTACAGCACCGATGTGCAATTCCTATCGGAGATCGGCGCGACGCCCAACGACCCGAGTCCATACGCGGCCAACGCGTTCGACTGCGTGAATTTGATCGCGCTCGCCGCTCTCGCCAGCCATTCGACACAGCCGACGTCGATCGCAGCGATGATCCCGGCAGTCAGCGACAGCGGTACGCCGTGCATGTCATTTGCGGATTGCCGGGTCGATCTCGAAGCGGGCAGCAATATCAACTACGACGGTCCCGGGGGTCCGGTGACCATCAACAACAAGGGGGACCTGAGCGCGGCCAACTTCGAATTTTTCGGCTTCGACGCGACGGGCAAAGACTTCAACAAGGTCACCGTGCCGGTACACCCTTAGAAGCTGCTCATCAACTCTTCCACCGGCGTGACCATCCCCGTGTAGAACGGCCCGAACTCGGCGTATACAGCAGACGCCTCGTCGAAGCGCATCGTGTACACCACTTCTTTGAGGTCGTCGGGACGGACAGCGAACAGCGTGACACCCCACTCGAAGTCGTCGAGACCTGCCGACCCGGTGATGTATTGGGCGATGCGGCCGGCGAACTTGCGACCGCTGGCGCCGTGCTCGTGCATCAGTTCGCTGCGCCGTTCGTACGGCAACGTGAACCAGTTGGCGTCGACACCGCGCTTCTTGCTCATCGGATAGAAGCACCAGGCGGGCATGGCGTAGTCGACGTGGTTCGGCGGAATGGTGGGATACAGCCGTGGCTTCTTCATTTCTTCGGGCATCTGCGCCGCGTACTCGCTGACCTCGCTGAGGCTGACGTAGCTGTCGACCACATCGAGGCCGGCGCGTTGTACACCCGTTTGCAGCACTCGCAGTTCTCGAAGGTTCTCGTGAATGGCCATCAGTGCGACATCGCATTTGTGCCCAAGCATTGAAACCGTGACGACCTGGCAGCCGGCTGCCTCGGCAGCTTTCACCGCGGCAACGACGGCTTCACCATCGAACATGGGTGTCGGCTTGCAGAACAAGTGCAGCACGCCGACGCCCGTCGACGGCGAAACAGCTTCGCTTTTCATGGCCTCAGGCTAGGGCTGCATTCGCTCCGGCGCATAGACATTGACCCGGTTCCCTCGCACGAAACCAGCGAGTGTCAGACCGGCGCGACGGGCAGTCTGCACTGCGAGGGCTGTCGGGGCACTGACCGCCACAAGCGTGCCGAAGCCGGCTGCCCAGGCCTTCTGAACCAATTCGAAACTGGCCCTGCCGCTGACGAACAGGCCGAGGCCGGTGGCAGGAAGCTGGTCGTCGAGCAACATGCGGCCAACGATCTTGTCGACCGCGTTGTGGCGACCGACATCTTCGCGGGTCGCCAGCACATCGCCGGCCGGCGTGAACGCGGCAGCAGCGTGCACAGCCCCCGTGGTCGAAAAGAGGCCCTGTCCGCTGAGCACCGCTTCGGGCATCGCGGCCAAGACATCGATCGCGATCGGCGGTGTTGCCGGCAGCATTTCCAACCGATCGCACAGCGCCTCGATGGAGTCGTTGCCGCACAACCCGCAGCTGCTCGTCGTGGTGCCAAGTCGCGGTGTCGGCACGGGAGCCTTGCCGCCTGTCTCGACCGTGACGACGTTGAACTGGCTCTCGCTGGCGGCGCCGTCGGCGCAATATCGCACACCTTTGACGCGCGCTCCGCCAAGCAAGCCGTCGCTGAAACAGAAGCCGGCAGCGAGCTCGTAGTCGTTGCCGGGGGTGCGCATCGTTGTGCTGACGATGTTGCCGTCGAGCTGGATCGTCATCGGCTCTTCGACGACAAGTTCGTCGGGTCGGCGCCGCCGTGAACCATCTTCGTACACGGTGACGAGCAGCGACTCACTGCGACTACGAGCCATGCCACAGCAAGGTATCCGACGATCAGTCATTCCGGGATGCCCCACGGAATATGGTTCGTGCATGGAACCACAAAACAACGGCCGCATCCTCGCCGCCGAGCTGGTGGGCACCCTCGTACTGATGCTTGGTGGTCCCGGCGTTGCGATCTTGCTGCCAACACTCGGGCTGCTTCCCGAAGGCGATGCATCGACGGCCGCAGGCTTGTTGAAGATCCTGATCATCGCTTTGGGTTTCGGCTTCTCGCTGCTGATCATGTGGTACGTGATCGGGCCGATCTCTGGCTGTCACATCAACCCGGCGGTCACGTTAGGGATGCTGTTGGCGCGCAAGGTCGACACGGCACACGCGATCTACGCCTGGATCGGCCAGGTGGCGGGCGCGATCAGTGGCGCGGCAATCATCTATGGCATTGCCAGCGGCCGCGACGGTTTCCAGCGTGGACAGTTCCACGCCAACCTGTGGTCGGGCAAGTACTACGGACTGGGTTCGGCGATCGTCGTCGAGGTGTTGCTGACCGGGCTCTTGGTGATGGTCATGCTGTTCACGACGACCAAGAAGTTCCCACTGGGCATGGGTGGCTTGGTTGCCGGCATCACGTTGGCACTGATCCACATGATCTCGATGCCTGTCGACAACACCTCAGTCAACCCGGCGCGAAGCATTGGCACCGCTCTGTTCGCCGATGGGCACACCGGGGCAATGTCGCAGCTATGGGCATTCATCCTCTTCCCGATGATCGGCGCTGTCGTCGGCGTCATCATCTGGCTGATGCTCGACGACACGCGACTCGAAGACACCGATCTGGTCGAACTGCCCGGTGCGTCAGAACTGCGCAACGCGCTCGGCAACATCTCCAAAGGCATCGACGATCTCGGCGACTGACCCGTGATGGGCTGATGTTCGGGGCGGAAGTGCGCACTTTCAACGCGCACGTCCTGCAACGAAAGTTCGCACTTCGCCCGGCGGTTGGCGCGGCTCTCAGCTGATCAGCGCAAGCAGCTCGGCGCGGCGTTTGGGGCCGAGCGCGGCCTCGGGTGGGCGATTGTCGCGGTCCTGCCACACGGCAAGCACACGGGCACCGACATCGGGATCTTTCACCATCGCGTCGGGAGCAGTGAGCAGGTTGAGCGCGCGGAAGAAAGCGCGCAGCACAACTGGATCGCGTCGGAGGGCCGGAAGCAGGCCATCACGAAACACCCCGCGCATGAACGTGCGCGAGTCGGATGCATCCCCGTCGGGATCGTCGCCTGCCAACAAGGCGGCCGCCACACGACGTGCTTCAGCGTCCTGCTCCACGCTCGCCCGGTACCACGGATAGATCTCGGCACGCAGCGACGCGTGGTAATCGAGAAGCATCTTTTCCGGATCGTCTGGATTGGCGTCGATGGCGGCCACCATCAGATGTGCACCCCAGAACGCCGTCGAGCAACCGCGGCCGTACAGCGGGTTGGTGCACAGCACGGCGTCGCCAATCGGGATGAATCCCGTCGCGACAGCTCGCCCATCGACCACGAACTTCCGCCACCTGTTGATCAGCCCGGCCATCGCATGAACGGATTCGGTGATCGGTTCGGCCCGTCCATCGAGCCATGGCGCCGTCGCCACGAGCTGTCGCGCGCACGAGTCGAACACCTCTGGCTCGGCCAGCATCTTGCGCAGTTCTTGGTCGTTCGTCGGCGTTGCCAGCGTGACCGAGAACGATTTGTTGTCGCCGACGAACACTCCGTACTTGAGGTAGCCGAGGTCGCCGCCGATCGGCCCGGTCCGCGGCGGGTACCCAACGCCGTCGCGCAATCTGTAGAAACGGCTGAAGTAGACGATCCCGGTGTCGTCAACGGCTTCCTCGATCGGCGCGCACCCGATCTCGGCGAGCCAATCGGGCAAGGTGCTGCGTCGTCCCGCGGCGACGACGACCAGATCGCTGCGGGTCTCGGTGCCGTCGGCCAATCGAACGCCGGTGATGCGCGGCACAGTCTCGGTCGAATCGGCCATCAATCCCGTCGCGGCCACACCCGTTCGAAACTCCACACGCCCTTCGGCCAACGCGGCTCGACGTAGAACCCACTCGAACGTCGTCCGCCGGCAGGCCAGCATGGCCAGTTCGTCGTCGGCGGGCTCGGGCACGAAGCCGACCATCGTCGGCGGCAGATCCTCGCCGAAACGCATCTCTGTCGCGCCCTCGTCGAGGAGTTGGGCGTAGACGTCGGGATAGTCCGTCTTCAGCAGGCCCACCAGCCGAGCGAGGAACGCGTGGCTGTGCCGCACCTGTGGGGCGCCGCGACGATCCCAGTCGAATGCCTCGTCTGCAGACTGGGGCATCGGCGTGTCGTCGCGTTCGTACACGATCACGTCGTGACCATGCCTGGCCAGCGCCAATGCCGCGCCGAGACCGGCAACGCCTCCACCGACAACCGCCACATCCATCGCCCCGACGATAACGGCGGAGGCGGCAGAGATCGCAGGGGCCGAGACTCGCGCCGGAGGCCCAGGCCGAGGAGCCAAAGCGAAGCGGAGGTGATCGGGCCTGAGATCGCCGGGACGAGACTCGCGCCGGAGGCAGGCCGAGGAGCCAAAGCGAAGCGGAGGTTATCGAGGCCACTGAGCAGGGTTGCCGGATTAGCACTCGACGGTCTAGAGTGCTAGCACTCTCGCACTGTGAGTGCGAATGACATATCCCCTCATCGTGGAGGCACAAGCAATGGCGAAAATGATCGCATTCGACGAGCAGGCTCGTCGCGCACTGGAAGCTGGCATGAACAAGCTCGCCGACGCGGTGCGCGTCACCCTGGG
>JAENVT010000284.1 GCA_016650435.1 Ilumatobacteraceae bacterium | reverse complement strand
CGACAGGCACAGCGCAACGATCAAGGACTGTGTTCACGGTGGACCCGAAGAGGCGTGCTGCCAGAGCACCACGTCCACGTGAGCCCACCACAAGCAGATCGCCGTCACGGACGGTCTCGAGCAAGGCGGTCGCCGGTCCACGTTCAACGAGTTGTCCCGCGATCTCGGTCCCGAACTGCTCGCGTGCGGACTCGACGGCGCGATCAAGGAGACATGCAGCATCGACCTTCGTCAGATCGCGGGCCTGCGATGAGGTCGGACCATCGCCGAGATAGGTGTACATCCACCCATGGACGACCAGCAGACTCACGTGGTGCCGGTCGGCTTCGTCGCCGGCCCATTGAAGGGCGCGCTCGGATGCCCGCGACCCATCGATTCCCACGACGACACGGTCGGGTCGGCCGCGACTCGCGGTGCCGCGCACGACCACCACTGGACACGGGCTGTGCCTGACGAGGTGGCGGGGGGTACTGCCCAGCCAGAAGGCTGCGGCACCTTCGTGGCTGCTGGCACCGACAACGATCAAGTCGTCTGGATCGGTGTTGTCAAGCAGCGCTAATGCGGCCGGACCGGCAGACGCCTCTGCGACGATCTCGATTCCTGGTGTGGCTTCGGCCACAACGGTTTGAATCTCCGCTAGGGCGCTTCGGGTCCCCTCCATAATTGAGGCGTACGCTTCTGTGGCCGCCCACCCGCCGGTTGCTTCCCCAGCGAATGGGATCTCGAAGCACGAAACGATTCGCAGGCGAGCTGCCCGCGAGTTGGCTTCTGCAGCAGCCCACAAGACGGCTTCGGAGGAGGGCACGCTGCCGTCGTACCCGACTGTAATTTGCTTGGTCATGCGACCATGATCCACCCCAACGGTTGATGCAAGTAGAGCCGTCAGTCACATAGTCACAGCTAGTCAGGTCGGCCGGATGGCGACGGGTCGTGTCGTTCGTGCCTCACGGTGACAGCGACGTGTTGGAGTCGTTCGGCGTCGCTGAGCGCGGCTGCGAGCGGCACGCTGATGTCGCGAAACGTGGTGCGGTTTGGGCGTGCGACGGGAGCGAGTGCTCCGACCGGAGGACGCGAACGCGTATTGTTGAGATCACCTTATGGTGCCGCTGTGTCATGCGAGCTCATTGTCTTCGGATCGTCAATCACGTTGGAGTGCCGGATGGGTGACCGCCACGGGGCAATGCGCGCCCTCCGCCACGGACAGGGCCACTGAGCCGAACAGAACCGTTTTGAACCCGCTTGACCCGCGGGATCCGACAGCAACGATGTCTGCCGTGCGACTTGCATCGATCAGCGCCGACGCCGGCGACCCTTCGACCAATACGCCACGGACCCGGGCGCCGGTGCGCGCTCGGCATTCGTTCACCGCCAGATCGAGAACACATCCCGCCTCCGCCCAGGAGGTGTCTCGTTCCCGGGAATGGATCACGAGGAGAGGACCGGCTCTATGCAGATTAGCCTCGTGGCAGGCCCAATCGATCGCAGCACCAGCCGCGCTCGAACCATCGACACCAACCACGATTCGGCGCATCGGTCCATTTCTCGCACCGCGAACGACAACGACCGGGCAAGGGCTCCGTCTCAGAGCTCTCCGGGCGAGAGACCCGAGCAATACCGCCTCGGCGGACTCCTGGTTCGAGGCCGCCAGCACGAGCAGGTCGGCGTCACCAGCTTCCTCGATCAGGTCACTCCGACAATCGCCATCTATTGCAGTCAGTTCGACGACGAGACTCGGGTGTTCGTCACGAAGCTCGCACAAGAGCCGTGAAAGCCTCTGTTCTTGACGGTCGTCGGCACCACGGCGGTCGAAGCAAGTGGGATGCAGCGCGCTGCTGCCGACACGAAGAGACGATCCCCGGGCCGCAACCTCCCGAACGGCCCACTCGACGGCGCGTCCAGCTCCAGGCGAACCGTCAAAACTAACGAGAACTCGACCCGGCCACTGCTCTAATACCGGGTGGATCTCGGGCGCGCACTGCGAACTCATGTGCTCCAGTGTGCACGGCCGGGTGTTGAGGCCACTAGAGACTTCCGTCATCACCTTGGGGCTCTGCGCAGGCAAGTAGGACGGAGTGCTCGGTAGCGTGCGCCACGATATTGGCTGGTGAGTCGAGCACGAGACGTTGCAGACCCGTCAAGCCGGTTGCACCGAGCACGACGAGGTCAGCCTGATGTTCATACAGATATCGCAACAACTCATCAACCGGTTCGCCGCGAAGGATTCGATGACGCACCTTCGCACCGGCACGCTCCAACGATCTCGTAGCGCTTTCGATGCCACCATCGATGTCAGCACGTCCATCCTTGACAGCAACGACGGTCACGATCAACTCGGATACCCAAGGCATCAGGCTCAACGCGTGTGTCGCTGCACGGGCGTTTACGGATCCGTCGTGACAAACGACGACAGACTTTGTGTACCGGCCGTGGCGAACGACGACCATCGGAGAGGGCGGGCGCGTCATCAGCCACTCAGCGGTACTACCGACGTGAATCGCCTTCAGAAAACCCCTGCCGCGTGGGCCGATCACAAGGAGATCCGCCGGTCGCACCAACGCAACTCGCGGGTCCTCATCGATCGCGAGCAGCTCGACTTCTTCCAGGTGCGCCTCCGCAAAAGCTCGACGAGGGTTCGTCGGCGCCCACCGGTGAGGTCGTGGTGCTACTGCAGACGCTTTGACAACCACTGGGTCCAATGCGTGAACGACTTCCAGCCGCCACTCTGGCCAGGTATGGCTGTTGATCCACAACCAAGCAAGGTCGGCGGAAGGCGACTCATCATCTCCGAAGACCATTGTTCTGCCTGCCATATCCACATCGTTGTGCACCCCAGCGCAACGCAGTAGAGGACTTCGTCCCACGACACGCCGTCATCTCTCACCTGTAATCCGGTTCATCCCACTCCAGGGTGCAGCGGCCGTCACGTCGCGACGGGCTGCCAATCGACCCTGAACCCGTCAGTCGAGGTGAATCCCGCCAGGTTTTATGGAAGCCCATGCCATTGTGTGGCAGCGCTGGCAGCTATCGGGGTTTGATTGTCGTAGGCGGTTTCGCTCTGCTGACGGCGACCATCTCGATCGACCTGTGCAGACGGCGATGACTGAACCAGTCGACGTATTCGCGGGCGGCGGACTCGACGACGTGGAGGCCCCGCCGCGGACCGAGATGTCGGATCAGCTCGGTGTTGTTGTAGAGCCGTTGAAAGATTCTGCCGGGGCGTTGTCGTCGCTTTCACCGCGTGATTCCGCGGAGGTGAAAGCACCGGCTTGATAGTGCGTTCGATGTAATGGGATCGACATGTAGCGCACAGCATCAAAGCGAACAGATCGCGTGAGGGCCCAGTGGTGCAGTGCGCAGGGTTTCACAGGCGCCCGTCCTCAACGCCGCGTCGCGCGGTCGATGACTCGCCAGGCTGGACAGGACAAGTGGTGGGTGATGGCCTCGGTGCAGAATGGCCGGGTGTGGGATCGGCGTCGCTCGCCGCTCATCCTGGAATTATTGATGGCCAGGTTTTGGGTTCGGGGGTCGGGCACGGAAGGTGTGGTGCGAGTAGCGGGCGGCTCGTCGGGCGAGATGGCGCTCGTGGCGTTGCTCGTGGGTGAGCGGTGCCCGGTGGGGATGGGCTTGCGCGGCGTAGAAGCGACGCTTGGCGGTTTCGACGAGGGCGAGGTAGGTGATGATCATGCCGACGAGGATGAGGAAGAAGCTGACTGGGAGTGTGGTGAATCCGAGCGTGTCGGCGAGGGGGGTGAAGGGCAGCACGGCGCCGATAACTGCGCAGGTGATCGGGATGATGATCATTGCGATGCTGGGGCGGCTGTGGAAGAACGGGACTCGTCGGGTGCGGATGACGAATACGACGAGGGTTTGGGTGGCGAGGGACTCGACGAACCAGCCGCTACGGAACTCGGCGTGGCTGGCGTTGAGGATGACGAGCATGACGAAGAAGGTCATGAAGTCGAAGATCGAGCTGATCGGCCCGAAGACGCTCATGAACCTGCGGACGAAGGCGATGTCCCACGCTGCGGGGCGGGCGAGGACTTCGTCGTCGACGCGGTCGCCAGGTATCGCGAGTTGGCCGATGTCATAGAGCAGGTTGTTGAGCAGGATCTGTGATGGGAGCATCGGGAGGAAAGTGAGGAACAATGACGCGCCTGCAGCGCTGAACATGTTCCCGAAGTTCGACGACGTCGCCATGAGGACGTACTTGAGGGTGTTGGCGAAGATCCGTCGTCCTTCCATAACGCCGTCGGCGAGGACCCCGAGGTCTTTGTCGAGCAGAACGATGTCGGCTGCGTCTTTGGCGATGTCGGTCGCGGATTCGACGGATATGCCGACATCTGCGGCGTGAAGGGCGAGGGCGTCGTTGACCCCGTCTCCCATGTAGGCGACGTCGACGCCGGTGCGGCGGGCGATCTTGATGATCCGCGACTTCTGCTCGGGGCTGACACGGGCGAACACGGTGGTGCCCGGGATCGCGGCGGCAAGCGCATCGTCGTCGAGCGCGTCGAGTTCGACCCCGGTCAGGACTGCGTCAGCGGTGAGTCCGATGTCGTGGCAGACTTTGGTGGCGACGATGCCGTTGTCGCCGGTGATGATCTTGACGGCGATGCCGATCCGGTTGAGCTTGGCGATCGACTCGCCGGCATCGGCTTTGGGTCGATCGACGAAAGTGAGGAACCCGATGAGATGGAGGTCGCGTTCATCGGCGTTCGTCGGCTGCGTGATGCCCTCTGACGATCGAGTACCTACGGCGACCACGCGGGCACCCTCGCTGAACAAACCCTGCAGGGTTGCGTCTGCCTCAGCGGGGACGTCGATG
>JAENVT010000283.1 GCA_016650435.1 Ilumatobacteraceae bacterium | reverse complement strand
CGTATGCCAGCACACCGCACACGATGTAAATCGCGGACTGCACGTCGAGCAGTACGACCAGGTGGACGCGGGAGACGAGTACGCCGGCGAGCAATGAACCTGCGGCGCGGGCGACAGCGTCGAGCGCGCCGGCCATTCCGACTACTCGACCGAGCATGCCCGATGGGCTCAAACGTTGGACCGCGGTGAAAAGGCCAATTCCGAGAGCAGAACCAGGAATGCCCGAGAGCCCGAACACCACCATGTACACCCACAGTGCCGTTGTGATGGTGGGTGCGTTCCAGAACACCAGTGAAATCGCGCCCATTCCGAAGTAGCCGGCCGTCAGCAGCGTGACCGGCTCGAAGTGGTCAGCGAACTTGCCGATCACCGCGGCGCTGACGATCGCGCCGACAGCCATGCTGCCGCGAATGATGCCGACGTCGACGCCGCCTCCGTCCAGTCGTCGCACAACGAAGACCACGAAGAGCACGAGGAAGAATCCCTGGGCGATCTGACCGACGGCATCCACCAGGATCAACGATCGCAATGAGCGATGGCCGCGGATGGCGCGGACCCCGGCGCGAACGCCTGTCGTCACGACTTCGCCCGTGTCGACGTCGGTTGTGATCGGCGCTGTGTCAACCCGCACGAACCAGGTCGCGACCGCGACCGCGATGAAGCTCAGTCCGTCGATCACGACGACTGCTCCGATTCCTCCGAGACCGACGGCAAGACCGCCGAGCGGCGACCCGATGAGGCGGGCCAGGCTGGAGCTGGTCGAGTTGGCAGCATTTGCAACGGTCAATTGATCCGGCGCAACGACGCGCGGCAGCAGCGCGACCGACGCCGGATTGTTGATCTGCGTCAGCATCGCCTGTGCGCCCACCACAAGATACGCGGGCCAGATGCGATCGCCCGTTACGGCGAGAAGCGGAGCGAGCGTGATGGCCTGAGCCACGTTGGTGACGATGAGCGTGCGACGGAGATCCCACCGATCGACGAGGCTGCCGCCGACAGGACCAAGCGCCAGCGCGGCAACCAACTCGACCACGAAGAGGATCGCGGTGGCCGACCCCGAGCCGCTCTTGATGAACACGTAGACCGGAAGTGCGACGAGCAGCAACCAATCCCCGATGTCGTTGACCAGGCCGCCGCCCCACACAAGTCGGAAGTCGCGCGTTCGCCAGGGGGATTGACTCGGCAGTTCGTCGGTGCGGCCCGTGGTCATAGGAGGTCCGTGCGCGGGAAGGCCTCGAGCAACAGGTGTACGGGGAGAGCATCTGCCGGGGCGTCGTGGCGCACTACACCGCGCAATGGGCGGACGATCGCGTTGATGGCGTCGACCACATTTCGGAGTTCATCGACATTCACCAACAGCGCGTAGTTCGAGAAGCAGGAGGCGCTTTGCCACGCCTCGGGGACCTCGTCGGTGTGGCTGAGGTAGTGGCGCGACAGCCTGACGTTCTCCTGAATGCCCATCGAGATCAGCGCACCGGTGGCGGCGACCAGCTCGGGAGATCCCGTCTTGTGCAATTCGCCGAAGTCGAATCCCGTGGCCACCGAACGCCACCTGCGCGTCCGCCCGTCTACCTTGTCGTCCTGACCCGCTTCGACGCGCTCCACGAGACCGAACCGCTCGAGATGTCGCAGGTGGTAGCTGCACGATGACGGCGACTCGCCGACGACTGCGGCGCACTGCGTAGCTGTGCGATCGCTGATGGTCAGCAGCAGGCGCAGAATCGACAGGCGCGTCGGATGGGCAAGAGCGGCGAGCACCCGAACGTCGGTGATCTTCTTTCGCCGGGTTTCGGCGGCCACAGTCGTCTCCATTCCGAGTTCTGAAACAAATCCTTCACATCTTGTCCCTTGTCGGTGAGGATGTCAAAGGTCTCTTTCAGATCTGCGAGTGCGACTGGGTGCAAAGACCGTTGACGACATCGCCCAAGGAATGCGCAACTCCGAGATCGCCGATCATCTCGTGGTGTCGGTCAAGACGGTCGATCACCACGTGTCGTCGGTGTTGAGCAAGCTCGGAGTTTCGGGCCGCGGTGCGGCTGCACAGGAGGCCGTGCGCCTCGGTCTGCAAGATGGGGAACCGGCGACGCCAAGATAGGGAGACCTCCCGATGTGCATTTTCGGTACCTCGCGTACCGTCGTTTCCAAGCCGGACCGACCGGCTGGAAACGGAGACAAAAATGCCTCGGTACCTGGTGGAAAGAAGCTTTCCAGACGGACTCGACATCCCAATCAACAGCATCGGCATGAAGGCCGTCGCATCGGTGGTCGCGACCAATGCTGACCTCGGTGTGACCTGGGTGCATTCATACGTCGGCGACGACAGCCGCAAGACGTTCTGCATCTATGACGCTCCGACCCCTGAGGCGATCCGCAAGGTTGCCCAGCGCAACGGGCTCCCTGTCGACGCCATCACCGAAGTGCGAGTCCTCGACCCGTACTTCTACACCGGCAAGGGCGGTGGATCCGATGCTTCGTAAGCTCCTCGGACCGATGCTCGTCTTCGCGGTCATCGGCAGCGCCGCAGGCGTTGCCTATGCATCGCACGACCACGGTGACGGCCTCGACAAGGTCAAACAAGCGACGAAGCAGTTCAGAAGCCTGTCCGTTGCGAACGCCGCGAACTACGGCTTGCTCGTCGATGTCAAGGGCATCGCCTGCATCGATATGCCCGGTATGGGCGCGATGGGCGTCCACTACGTGAACGGTGACCTCGTCGGTGACGGCGAGATCCAGGCGCTGACGCCCGAAGCGGTTGTGTACGAGCCCGACTCGAACGGTCGGCCGCACCTGGTCGCTCTCGAGTACGTCGTGTTCAAGGATGCATGGGACGCCCAGCACCAATCCAAACCATCGTTGTTCGGGCAGAAATTCAACACCACCTTGGCTGGGAATCGGTATGGGTTGCCGGCGTTCTACTCATTGCACGTCTGGCTGTACAAGCACAACCCTGCCGGCACGTTTGCAATGTGGAACCCCGACGTGACCTGCACACCCGACGACGGCCACGACGACGACGGCCACGACGGACACCACGGCGACGATCTCGTCGGTCAGATGGACGGCTGATCCGACGTGATAGCGCGGGCGTCGACCGGGTACCTATGACCCAAGTCAACGCCCGCGAAGATGCTCGTTCCCCCCGGACGAGCAACCTGGAGGCGCGATGGTTCCATTCGGGCCATCGCGCCGCCAGTGTTCTAGGAGCGGTTCGGTCAGTTGGCCACGGCGGCGAAGTTGTCGATGCCTCGCACCTCGACACGTGCTGCCTGTTGGTCGAGGAACCATTGATAGGTGTCGCGCACACCGGTGTCGAGGTCGATCTTGGGCTTCCACCCCGTCGACTCGAGGCGGCTGACATCCAACACCTTGCGCGGTGTGCCGTCCGGCTTCGACGTGTCGAACCGCAGCTCAGCTGTGGGATACACCAGGTCTCGAATCTTCTCGGCCAGCTCTCGGATCGACAAATCGACACCGGTACCCACATTGATGTGACTGTCTTCGCTGTAGTGCCGCATCAAGTGCAAACAAGCATCAGCGAGATCGTCGACGTGCAGGAATTCGCGCATTGGCGAGCCGGTGCCCCAGATGTCGACACCGGTCGCGCCGCTCGCCTTTGCATCGTGAAACTTGCGGATGAGGGCCGGTAGCACGTGACCGCTCGTGAGGTCGAAGTTGTCGTTGGGTCCGTACAGATTGGTTGGCATCGCCGAGATGAAGTCGCAGCCGTACTGCTGCCGGTAGGCCTGACACAACTTGATGCCGGCGATCTTGGCGATGGCGTACCACTCGTTGGTCGGCTCCAGCGGGCCGGTGAGCAGCTCGTCCTCCGTGATCGGTTGGTTCGCCTGTCGTGGGTAGATGCACGACGAGCCGAGATACAGAAGCTTCTTGACGTCGTAGAGGTGGGAAGCGTGCACGACCGTCCCATGGATCATCATGTTGTCGTAGATGAACTCCGCCGGGCGGGTGCTGTTTGCCATGATCCCGCCGACCGTGCCGGCGACGAGGAAGACATACTCGGGCCGGTTGGCCTTGAACCAGTGGGAAACCTCGGCTTGGTCGCGCAGATCAAGCTGCTGACGCTTGGCCGTAAGAAGGTTGGTGAAGCCCTCGGCCTCGAGTTTGCGAACAACGGCCGAGCCGACAAGACCAGCACCAGCGACATAGATTCGAGACTGCTTGTCCATCGGCCCTCCACTGAACGCTCTTCGCCGCTGACGACTAGTCTACGGACCTGAGCCCCGGTCGGATCCTGCCGGTCGGAGCAGCGCCGCGAGTGCACTGGTAACTTTGCAGACCTCATGCGCAAGTCGTGGCCGTTCGCCCTCGCCGTAGTGGTCGTCGGCGGACTCGCTGGTGTGGCAATCGCCGGCCGTCCCGAGCCGGCCGATCCGTTCGTGCTCGAACCCAACATCACCGCCCCGATCGTCGCCAGCTCGACGTCGGAAGCGAACACGACCGCGACCACTGCCCTGGCGACGACGACGCCTGCGACGACGACCACCACCGCGGCGACAACGACGACGTCGGTCGCGGCAACGACCACGTCGACGACCACCTCGACGACCACGTCGACGACCACCTCGACGACGGGGGCTCCGACGACCACCCACGCCTCGACCACCACCACGATCGCCGGTCCGTCTCCACGCAACCAGGTGCGGTTGGTGATCGCCAATGGTGATGGCCGCTTCAAGCTTGCAAGCATCACCGCTGGTCGCCTCCGACCACTTGGCTACATCATCAATCTCGGGAACGCGCTGCAGACAGTCACGGCGACGCTCATCTACTACCGACCCGGGTTCGACGACGAGGCCGACATCGTTGCCACCGACATCAGCGTGCCGGGTGCAATCATCGCCGCGCTGCCAACCAACGTCGCCCAAACGGTCACCAACGCCGACCGCGGCGACGTGATCGTCGTGCTGGGACCGGATGCGCCGCGTTGAACATCGAGGCGTGACCGAAGCGGTCAATCACCACCGGTAGGCTGGCGACTTCTATGAGCGTTGGCGAGCGTCCGGAGACGACTTTGCGCGACTACTGGCGCGGCATCATCCGGCGGTCGTGGATCGTGATCGCTGCCATCATCGCCACGGCTGCTCCGGCAGTCGCCTTGTCGATGCGGCAGGACTCGATTTACAAAGCCGACGGCGACATGTTGATCGGTGCATCGCCGGGTGAGTCGGTCTTCGGGAGCGGCCAACAGACCATCAACGCCGATCGTCAGGTGCAGAACGAGATCTCGGTGCTCGAAAGCGACGTCGTGTACGCCAGGTTGAAGCAGAACCTCGGGCTCGAAGACGACCCGCCGGGTGTCAGCGGTAGGGGCTTCACCGATGCCGACGTCATCACCGTCAGCGTCGAAAGCGGCGACCCACAAACCGCGGCAACTCTCGCCAACGCCTATGTCGACGCATACATCGATGTGAAGCGCGAGCAGGCTGTCAAAGGAATGGTCGCGGCCATCACCGAACTGCAGACCAAGATCACCGACCTGCAAACGAGGGTCGACGCACTCGACGCCCAGATCGATGCGAGCAACACCGACGACGACACCGGACGAGAGGCTGATCGTCGGACACTTGTCGACCAGCAGTCACTGTTCCGTCAGCGGATCGATCAACTGCAAGTCGACGCCGCGCTGTCGGCCGGCAATGCCCAACTCGTGCGGCCGGCCGTTGCACCGACGAAACCCATCAAACCCACGCCGGTGCGCACCGCGACGCTGGCGGCCATCGTCGGCTTGTTGCTGGGTCTCGGCGCGGCTTTCCTGGTCGACCGCCTCGATGATTCGGTGCGTAGTGAGGATGATCTCGCCCGGCTGAGGGCCGACATTCCGGTGTTGGCAACAGTGCCCAACGTGACCAGTCGCGACAACAGACCGATCGCCATTTCGGCGCCAGAAGGACCGGCGGTCGAGGCGTATCGCAACCTGCGTACCAACCTGCAGTTCCTGGGTATCGAACGCAAGGTGCGCTCGATCCAGATCACCAGCACGCGCCCCGGCGAGGGCAAGAGCACGACAGCAGCGAACCTTGCTGTGGTGTTGTCGCAGACAGGCGCCAACGTTGTGCTGGTCGACGCCGACTTGCGCAAGCCCGACCTGCACCGGATGTTCGCCGTCGACGGTAGCAACGGCCTCACCAACAACCTGGCCGGCGACCCGATGGAACTGACCATCCAGCGAATCACCGATCAGCTGTGGGTGATCGTCGGCGGACCGGTTCCCCCCAATCCCAGCGAGCTGTTGAGTGGGCGGCGCATGGACGCCTTTGCTGAAGAGCTCTCCAGGCGTTTCGACTACGTCATCATCGACTCGGCGCCGATCCTGGCCGTCAGCGACGCCGCGGCGCTGTCGCGTCACGTCGACGGCGTGTTGCTCGTGGCCCAGGCCAAGCGTGTGTCGCTCCCACAGCTGCGCGATTGCCTGACCCACCTCGAGCGAGTCGGTGCGCCGTTACTGGGCTTCGTTCTGAATCGGGCCAAGGTCGACACCAAAGTCGCTGGCGAGTACGAGTACGCCCAACCCGGCCGCGGCAAGCGACGTCGGCGGTAGCTTTCGCCTCTCATGGACGCCACCGATCTGCTCGTCGTGCGCCACGGGCAATCCGAGTGGAATGCGATCGGTCGATGGCAGGGCCATGCCGACCCGGCGCTGTCGGAACTGGGCAAGCGACAAGCGGCCGTGGCCGCCGGTTCGATTGGTGCCGTCGACGGGATCATCTCCAGCGATCTGCTCCGTGCGTCGGAGACGGCGGCG
>JAENVT010000282.1 GCA_016650435.1 Ilumatobacteraceae bacterium | reverse complement strand
CTGGCCTGTCGGTCAGCCGCGTTCGATGACCTCGAGGCGGCGATCGACGAACAGCCAGGCGCCGCCATGGCGCACGTACTGGTCATGGTACGTGGCCAGCATCGTGCCCGCCTTGGCGCTCTTGCGCTTCTTGAACCGTTCGTGCACCGTGACTCGTCCGGAGGCTGTGCCGAGCACCTCGTCGACCTCGAAGACCATCAGCGGTGCCGACTGCAATGCCCACTCGGTCTCGTCGAGGATGCTTTGGAAAGCATCGACGATCGCAGCACGCCCGCTGACCGTTTCGCCCATCCGTGTCCATGTAGAACTCTCGGCCCATGTGCTGGCCCACGCGGCAACGTCACGACGATTCACGGCGTCGCAGTAGCTGCTGGCCAGGTGGCGAAGTGCCGCGTCGGTAGCTGGTGACTGCAGCTGCACTTCCGTCGGGCGGTGGGCGCCGGTGAAGTCGGAGACCGTGACTCCGACTTCTGCGCCCGCCGCGAACCGCACGTGGTCGATCAACTGATCGCGATTCATCATTCCGTCGTGCGCAGCGAACTGCACTGCCAGGCCGTCGACCAAGGCCGTCAGGCGCATCGCCGCGGCATTCGGATCCGGGCAGGTGAACTCGCCGGATTCGACACCGTTGCGAATGATCCGCGCCAACAATTCGATCGATTGCTCGTCGAGTTGCTGGCTGATCTTGCGCATCATCGGGTTGCGCAACGCCTCGCCCCAACCATCGATCCACAGCATCCACTCGACGTCGTCGCTGCCTTCGGGCACGTAGTTCTGGATCACCCGTTCGAGCTTGCCGAGGGCGGTCGGCGCGTTCTCGATCTCGCCTTCCGTCTCGGCGACGTCTTTGTTCGCGTAGTAGTCGAATGCCTCGGCGAGCAATTGCTCTTTCGAGTCGAAGTGATAGTGGATGAGACTGCTCGACACCTCGAGCCGCTTGGCGACATCCGCGATGCGAGTACCTGCGAAGCCTCGCTCGATCACCACCTCGCAGGTGGTCTCGAGGATCTCGTTGCGTCGCTCCGCAACCGTTGGTTTCTTCACTGCCGAGAACGCTATCGCTGTGATCATCGTCCAGGGGTGACAGTCCCAGGGGTGAACGGATCGAGGATGCCGGTGAGCCCGGTCGGATGGATGCCGATCGCCAACTGTTCGAGGATTCCCATTCCCTGTTCCGTCGATCCATCCGGTGCTATGTACGTGGCGTCGCAGACCGCCTGGACGTGAATGTGCTGGCGTGTGCACGGTGTGGCGACCGGAAGTTTGATCCGTTCGGCGGCGACAACCGATTCGCCCTTCCACACCCCGTGACCGAACTCCGGATGGCCGTAGCCGATGCCGCTCATCTGAAACTCGAACCGAGGCGCGAGCTTGACGGTGTGCAACTTGTCGCGCCAGTCGATGAGGTCGTATTCGAAGTGTTGCGCCCAACGCGTGCCCGGACGCCACTCGACGCGGTAATCAACGAGACGCATCGCTTCCGGTGCCGTGCCATCGGTGCGCACGATCGCGCCGACCTCATGCCATCGCCGACCGTCGCCGTACTCGTTCGAATCGAAGTGCGTCGAGAGCGAGGGAAAGTTGACCGGAGCCCACAACCAGAAGAATTGCGGTTCGGCAACCGGCGCTCCGGTCGGAGCCGATTCTCCATTCGGTCTGATGCCCCACGAGCGATCACGGGATCCCCACGTCGATTCTGACTCCATCTCGCGACGGACTCCGTCGACGTCGATCCATCCGCTCCAGGTCCCGAACTGGGTGAAACGCGTGTAGTCGAAGATCGTACGGACCCCCACGCGCCACCAGTAGTGCGGCTCCTCGACGGCTGCTGAACGTGCAGTGAACGTCAGTTCAGCTTGCACGCCGTGATCAAGATCGTCGACCGACAGGCGCAGCACCCGCATCGGCTCGACGACGTCGACGCGGATCGGTCCGAGGTGGGTTGCGTCGCGTCGATCGGCCGGAGCGCGCTGCGATGTGAACACGCTGATCTGTTCGCCGTCGCGGATGACACTGAACGCAGCGTCGGCGACATGCCGATTGGGATA
The DNA here is from genome assembly GCA_016650435.1 of Ilumatobacteraceae bacterium. The sequence continues at coordinate 912 of JAENVT010000282.1, read as the reverse complement.
TAGGCCCATCGCCAGACCGAAGTAGACAGATCCGTCGCGTTCGTAGCCGTTGAAGAAGTACCTGTCATAGAAATTGATGTCAGACGTCGACGTTTCATTGACCGGCGCAGGCGCCTGATGGATGGGGTAGTCGTCGAAGCCACTGAGCACAACAAGCGACCGTAGTCTGACGACGTGGTTCGAATCCGACAGTTGATCAAGCGGGTGCGCGCAGAAGGGTTCACGCCCGACGAGTTCCACAAGATCTGCGTGTCGGCGTTGGTGCTCGTTGCGGTGATCGTCGTATCCGGCGCAGCGGTGCGGCTTTCAGGCTCGGGGCTCGGATGCAACGACTGGCCGAATTGCAACGACTCGAAGGTGGTCGACGTGTCGTCTCAGCACTCCGCAATCGAACAAATCAACCGGCTGTTCACCTTTGTCGTCGGACTTGCCGTAGTGCTCGCCGCGCTCGGTGCATTTGTGCGGCGTCCGAGACGTCGTGATCTCCAGACGCTGTCGGTTGCTCTGCTGGCCGGCATCCCAGCTCAGGGGGTTCTTGGCGCGATCGTCGTGTGGACAAAGCTGAACCCCATCGCGGTGCAACTGCACTTCGTGCTGTCGATGGTGCTGGTCGCGCTTGCCGTTGTGCTTGTCATCCGTTCGCGCGAGCCCGACGGTGCAAAGCGCATCAGCACGGTGGTGCCGCGCACCAAGCACAAGCTTCGGTTGATGGTCGTGTGGACCGCATTCGCGATCATCGCCGGAACTGTTGTCACCGGTACCGGGCCACATGCCGGCGACGACAAGGCCCGCCGGTTCACGTTCCTGTCGATCACCTGGGTGGCCCGCATCCACAGCGCGATCGTCTGGGTCGCAATGCTGATGGCCCTCAGCCTGCTCTGGCATCTCCGCAAACGTGCTCACGACCGTGAG
>JAENVT010000281.1 GCA_016650435.1 Ilumatobacteraceae bacterium | reverse complement strand
TCGCCCACCACCAGGCGGTCATGGCGCACGCCGACTGGATCATCGACCTCGGCCCCGGGGCCGGCCATGACGGCGGCCGGATCGTGTTCGAGGGCACCACCGCCGACCTCGTCGCCGCCCGCTCCACCCTCACCGGCGAGCACCTCGCGGCTTACGTCGGCACCTGACCGAGACTCCGCGCACACCGTGAGAACGGCACAGGCGTATTCGGCGTGCTAAAACGGGATGCAGAATTACTGACGAGAGGGATGCATTGTGCAATACGCGCTGATCAATGGAGTCCGCAACCATCCCGCCTCCGCCTACGCCCTGCAGGACGTGTACTCCGACTACATCAGCGATGCTGTGCTCGCCGAGGAGCTCGGGTTCACGCACACGTGGTACGGCGAGCATCACTTCCGGGAGTGTCAATGGACAGGTTCACCGATGATGGTGGCCACCGCGGTGGCGGCGCGTACCGAACGAATTCGAGTCGGCACCTCCGTGGTGCTGCTGCCGTTCCACGATCCCATCCGCGTCGCCGAAGACGCGGCGATCGCCGACATCTTGTCGAACGGGCGATTCGATCTCGGCGTGGGTCCCGGCTCGCAGTATGAGGAGTTCGTCAGCTTCGGCAAAGACCCTGCGGAGATGAATCAGCGGTCGTGGGAGATGGTCGACTGGATCCAGCGGGCCTTCACCGAGCCGGCGATGTTCAGTCACTGCGGCCGCTTCTACGACATTCCCGACATGACGTTCACAACCAAGCCAGTGCAGAACCCGCTGCCCATGTGGTGGGGCGGGATGGGCCCGAAGAACCTCACCCGTGCGGCCAAGCGCGGCATGAACCTGATCGCGCCGTTCAACGCCGGATACGACGCAGCGTTGGAAGCGTGCGGTCGGAATCCGGCCGACTACGCGGTGTCGGTGATGGTGCCGGTTTTCGTTGCCGATACCACCGACAAGGCTTGGGAGATCGCAGGCCCAGGCATCGAGTACTTCGTCAACTTCTACCAGATGCGCAAGAACCTGCAAGGCGAGCCGGCTCCGGCCGAAGGTCGAGTCACCCAGGAGATGTTGCGCAGCGGCAACGCCGGCTTCTGGTTCGCCGCGGTAGGCACTCCCGAGGATGTGATCGGCAAGTTGCGACCGTTCGTCGACGGGCACCTCGGCCGCATCACCCAGTTGGCGTTGCAGATGCGTCAGCCGGGCATGAGCAACGACGACACCCATCGCTCCATGCGCATGTTCGCCACCGAGGTCATCCCCGCGCTGTCCTAACCCGCGATCCACAACCCGACCGGGCGCGAAACCAGCACTCACAGTTCCACTTCCGCGCCCAGGAACCCTGACCGGGCGCGAAACCGGCACTCACAGTTCCACTTCCGCGCCCAGGAACCCTGTCAGGCGGTGGTGACGCGGCGGGCGAAGGCCAGGGAGGCCTCGAAAATGGCAGCGAGGTCGGGGGCACCGGTCCAAAAGTGGTCGCTACCTTCGATCGTGATCAGCTCGACTTTTCCGCCGGCGGCGCGCAGCGCGTCGGCGAACTCGACGCTCTGTGCGTATGGGACGAAAGTGTCGGCGTTCCCGTGGTGGATCTGCGCGGGAGGCGCAGCAGCATGCACGTACGAAATCGGGCTGGCCGCGAGCGTGCGAGCCGGATCAGTTTGCAGAGGTACTCCGACCATCGTCGACTCCCACGAGTTGGCATCGTCTGGTCGGATGCCGCTTTCTGGCGGGTGCTGCGAACCAAGCGACAACAGGTTCATCGGGCCATACCAGTCGATGACGCCGCTAACGGCGCTCGACTCGGCGAAGTATTCGCCAATCGCACCCTCCAACTCCGGTCGATCACCAGTGAGACCGGCAAGCATCGCCAGATGGCCGCCTGCAGATTCTCCCCATGTGATCACCCGCGCCGGATCGACACCGAGGCGCGACGAGTTGCCACGCACCCACCGAATCGCCGCCTTCACATCATGCAGCTGTGCAGGGAATCGCGCCTCACCGCTGAGCCGATAGTCGACCGTCGCGACCGTAAAACCGGCTTGCGCCAATCGATCGAGCGGCGTCGGAGACCACGATGCGAAGGCCCGACCAAAGCGTCGCCGCGAGCCGACCGCCCATCCTCCGCCGTGGAGGTAGACGATTGCCGGACATGGCGCCGAATCGGCAGGAAGATAGAGATCGAGCAACAGCGGGCGGAAACCCTCCACGGTTGCGAACTCGACACCGTGATGCGCGGCGACGCCCGAGTCGAGTGTCGAGACGGGGACGCCGAGATCGAGCGTCGGCGAATCAGCCACCGCCGGTCGCCGAGTTCATCCCGCCCTCCTCAAGTTGACCACGTCGAGCAGGTCGGTGTGGATCTGCGAATTCGAGGCCACGATGTTGGTGATACCGGCGCCGAGGTTCACCGGCCCGCCGCCGAAGTCGGTCGCCACTCCCCCGGCCTCTTCCAACAACAACACGGCGGCAGCGACATCCCACGCGTACGTTGCATCCTTCTCGACGAATCCGTCGAGCTTGCCGGCCGCAACGTAGGCCAGCGCGAACGACGGACACCCGATGGCTCGCGTGCCACGGCAGTGCAAGTGCATCTGCTCGATGCGCAGAGCGTGCTGGTGGATGGCGGCGGGGTCGTCGTTCTGCAAGCCGGTCGCGATCAATGCTCGGGCGATGTCGCTGGTATCGCTGGGAATGCATGTTGTTCCACCACCACGTTCGACCGCGAACATCTCGCCGCGCAATGGATCGAGGATGACACCAGCCAGCAAGGCGCCACCGGTCTCGCGAACCGCGATCGACACGCCCCACGGCGACATGCCGCTGGCGTAGTTCGACGTGCCGTCGAGCGGATCGACAATCCATGTGTACGGGCCGTGCGGATCGCCGGCCGAGCCTTCCTCGCCGAGGATCGCATGATCCGGATAGCGACCGAGTAGCAGCTCCACGATCGTCGCCTGCGCCGCCTCGTCTGCCCACGTCACGATGTTCGAGCGAGCCGATTTCTGGTGGATCTCGGGTGGGCGGAGTAGTCCGTCCATCAGGCGCTCACCACCCGCTCGGGCAGCGTCGATCGCGGACTCCAACAGACTCGTTTCTCTCACCACGGCGAAGCTAGTTGGTGGGTCGACGAACGTCAGTGTTTCGAACTGCGTGATATAGCATCGCCGCTCGCGACCCGTGTGGGAACGGGACCGAGCACATCGATCAGTTGGGGGTCAGGACCATGGCAGAGATCGTTCCCGTCGACCAGTTTCTCGACTGGTATCCGGGCTGGAAGCCGGAGCACATCGACGAGCCATGGCTGCGGATGAAGTCCGGCCCGTTCACAAAGGAAGACGAGTCGCGGTTTTGGTTCGTCGACTTCCACTGGCCGCGAGGGTTCTCGCCACTCGGCTTCCAATTCGTCACCGGCGCGGCGTGGTCGACCCAGCTCGCCGCCCACCAACTTCCCCTTCCGCCGGCCGGTGGTCTGGTGCAACGCATGGGCGGGCCGTTCCTCTACGAGAGTGAAGTGCCGGTGACCTCGCAGTGGGAGATCGGTTTCCGCGCCGCTCGCATCGAGAAGAACATGCCCAAGTTCCTCGGCAACTTCGATGCCATCTGGGAGGAGCGTAAATGGGAGCTCGAACTCGGGCTCGGATACTTCGAGAGCTACGACTTCGCCGGCAAGTCGTTGGCCGAGATCGGCCAGTACATCGTCGATGCGCGCACGTTCAACACGCGGGCGTGGGAGGTTCACTTCGAGATCATGTACCCGTTGCTGGCGATCTATCTTCAGCTCTACGGGCTGTGCGCAGGGAACGGAATCGACCCCGGCAACATTGCCAAGATGCTGCAGGGCCGCGACTCCAAAATCATGGAGACCGACCGCGCCATGTGGGACCTGGCCGACGAGGCCAACCGTCTCGGCATCGCCGATCTGTTCGACCACGAGCCTGACCAGATTCGCGATGCACTGTCGAAGGCCGGAGGCAACGCTTCGATTTGGCTGACGAAGTTCGACGACTTCCTAAAGGTCCACGGGTGGCGAACCGAGGGCATCGCCGACATCAACATCCCCTCGTGGATCGAGAACCAGTCATCGCCTCTCGGCCAGCTGCGCAACTTCGTGCAGATGAAGGAGCGTCACGACTTCGACAAGTCGCTCGTCGATTCTCACCGCGAGCGTGACGAGGCGATTGAGGCGGCGCGGTCACAGCTCAACGGCGACACGCTCGCCGGGTTCAATCAACTGCTCGACATCTGCACGGTCGCCAACTTCGCGTGGTGGAACGAAGACCACAACTACTACATCGACCTGCGTTCCTCGATTCCGATGCGTCGCGGCGCGCTAGCGGCCGCAGAAGCCGTTGGTGCAGACACATACGACGACACGACATTCCTGTTCTATCCCGAGTTGCTCGAGGTCTGCCGAGGCGACGTGGCCTGGAAGGACAAGCAGTCGATAGCGACCGCTCGCCACGAATATTACGACCACTACCAGGGGCTACGCGGGAGCATCCCGAAGGTCGTCGGCACGCTCCCCGACAAGGTCGAAGACCCGGTGTTGATCGAGATCTTCGGGATGCACAGCCACTACTTCGCCGGACTCAAGGCAGATCCGCATACGACAACGCTCAACGGCTTCCCGGCCTCTGCTGGTACGTACACGGGTCGGGCGCGCGTGATGGTTTCAGCGACCGAACTGTTCGATCTTGAAGAGGGCGAGATTCTTGTGACGGAAGCGACCTCACCGAACTGGACGCCAGCGTTCGCCATCATCGGCGCATGCGTGTGCGACGGCGGTGGATCGCTGACGCACGCGGCAACGGTCAGTCGCGAGTACGGCATTCCCTGCGTGGTCGGCACGTCGGTTGCGACACTACGCATCAAGACCGGCGATCTCATCGAGGTCGACGGCACCCGCGGTGTCGTGACCATCGTGGAGCGCGCCGAGACGTGAGCCTCGCCCCATGAGCGTCAAAGACAAGCGGATCGTCGTCACGGGCGGAGCGCGTGGCATCGGCGCTCGCCTCGTCGGCGAGCTGCGCGAGCGCGGCGCCGACGTTGTCTCGACCGACATCCTGCCCGGCTGCGACATCGTCTGCGACGTCAGCGACGAACAAGATGTGATTGCGTTGTTCGACGAAGCTGGTGAGATCGACGGTCTGGTCAACAACGCGGCGATGCTGGCCAATCGACGACCGTTCCAAGAGATTACGACTGACGAGTGGGATCAGATGATGGCGGTCAACGTGCGCGGCACGTTTCTCTGCGCTCGAGAAGCGTCGAAGCACATGCCCAAAGGTGGGTCGATCGTCAACGTCTCTTCGACGACTGCGCTCAACGGCTCGCAAGGCTTCCTGCACTACGTCGCTTCCAAAGGCGCCGTGATCTCGATGACCAAGACGCTGGCATTCGAGCTCGGACCGCTGAACATCCGGGT
>JAENVT010000280.1 GCA_016650435.1 Ilumatobacteraceae bacterium | reverse complement strand
GACATCGCTGCGGCGCTCGTGCCTCTGTTGCCGTGGGACACCGAGGTGTTGGCCGGGCTCGAGTTGGGAGGCGTACCGATCGCCACGGCCCTGTCGTTGCGAACAGGCCTTCCGGCAGCGTTCGTGCGCAAGGAGGCAAAGACGTACGGCACTGCACAGCTTGCCGAGGGTGCCGACGTCAATGGGAAGCGGGTCACCGTGATCGAAGACGTCATCACGACAGGTGGCCAGGTGTTGATCTCAGCCGGCCAGCTGCGGACGCTCGGGGCCATCGTCGATCACGTGGTGTGCGTGATCGATCGCAGCCCAGATCACGGCGCTGCGTTGGCCGCAGACGGATTGACGATGGTCGCGCTGTTGACCCGCGCCCAACTAGACGCCGCCGAAGCCACCCGCCCCTAACCGGCTCCCGCGCCGCCCGGTCGACCACCCACCTGACCGGGCGCGATTTCAGAATCCGCAGTTCCGTTTTCGCGCCCAGTGGACCTGACCGGGCGCGATTTCAGAATCCGCAGTTCCGTTTTCGCGCCCAGTGGACCTGACCGGGCGCGATTTCGGAACTGGTAGTTCCTGAAACGCGCCCGTGGGAGCGGGGTGAGACCTCCGGAGACAGCGCGGAGACTTGGCTAGCGGTGGTGCGCTACTTGATGATTTCGGCGCCGGGGGGCAGCTGCGATAGCAGCGCGTCGCTCACCCAGCAGCGGGTGAGGTGCAGCGTGCTGCGAATGCGCACAACTCGCTTCGGCTCGTCGATCGCCTTGCCGCACATGCTGAGCGCAGCCTTGACGCAGTCGTTCTCGGTCGGCAGCACCATCGGCATCCGGCTGCGGCGCACACCCGAGGGCCCAGCAGTGAAACAGTTGACATAGGTCTTCTGCCAGTTGATGCCGGCTGCGACCGACGCCGGGATGAAGTCGGCGAAGCCGATTCCCAACACATTGCCACCGGACGCCTCGGTGATGCCGAGCAGCACGATGGTGCTGACCCGTGGCGACTCGGCGTCCGCGAGACCGTGAACCCAGAACCGGCCGGTGACGTTGGGGTCCAGCGTCGTGCCGCTGATGTCCTTGCCGCCCTGCTCGATGATGAGGACGTCGATGACCGAGAACGGCAGCGGCGGAACGAGATCGCGAGCTTCGTCGGTGAGCGCAATCTCAGCGTCCGCGCCGACCTCGTCGGCGGTGAGTGCGCGAACACTTACGACATGACCGTCTGCTGATTCCAAGGATCCGACTCCGCCGAGCAGCCGGCCGGTTCCCTTCAACGCGGCGATGCCGTTGAGCAGCCGGTTGCGCATCTCCTCGGGACCGCAAGCGTGGATCTGGGCCGCGCCCGGTTGCTTACCGAACCCGACGACGGCCATCTTCGTCAGCCCGCTCTCGATCGGGCCCTTGAAGCAGGTGTGCGGCTTGATGCGGTTGACCGGCATGATCCGGTCGGCACCGGCGGCATTGCGGTCGAGGTACAGCGGCATGCCGTCAGGTGTGCGAGCAACCTGGATGGTGTCCATCGTCGCCCTGATCTCGCAATCGATCGCTTCCTCGGTCATCCCGAGCGTCTCCAACATCGATCGCTGACCCTCGGCCGTGGCACCGCCGTGGCTTCCCATCGCCGGCACGACAAAGGGCTCTGCACCCAGTTCGCGCAGCCCGCTGATGGCACCGCGCAGCAAGCCCACCCGCTCGACCAGCCCTCGACTGCCTGCACCGACCGCAACGGTCATTCCCTTGTTGACCGAACTGGCCAATCGGTCGACGACTTGCCGATGTGCGGTTGCCTCGACGTCGGTGACCGCCTCGGGGTGCGGTATGGGAAGTGCTACCTCGATGAGTTCGGGCACCGCAAGGTCGGGGTGGAAGGGAAGTTCAATTCCCTCGAGCAGCTGTTCCCAGGGATTCACGATCCCGACGCTAATGCTGTGCGGCAACCGCCGCCATACCTCGACCATCGTCGTATCGAATGCGTTCAGCACGGTCACGTCCCACCAGCCACAATGGACCGGTGGATCCAGTCGACGGCATGTACAGGACCCCGCGAGGGCTGCTGATCGCGGCCGACGCGGTGTCATGGCTGGCCACGCGCTCGGGTGGTCCTGGCGGCCAGCACGCGAACACGTCCGATACGGCGGTCACGATCACCATCGACGTCGAACGCGCCGGGCTCAGCGCCACGGTTCGCGACAGAATCCTGGCAGCAGCAGGATCGACCATCTCGGCATCGTCGGCCGGTTCGCGATCGCAATTCCGCAATCGCGCCACGGCCTGGGCGGCGCTCTTGGAACGGCTCGACGAGGCCGCCAAGGCTCCGCCTCCGGCCCGTCGAGCGACGCGCCCATCGGCTTCTGCCGTGCGCAAGCGGCTTGCCTCCAAACGACACGTCGCCGAGCGCAAGTTGGGAAGACGGCGACCGTCAGTTGATGAATAAACTGCAGGTCAGACCTCCTTTAGCTTGGTTGGTAACCTCAAGAAGTCGTCAATCGGTAGTGCACAAGGTCCAACGACCTACCACACAGAGTGAGGATCTTGCACACTCTCTGTCAAACCTGTACTGTGACCGCTACTGGCGCAACGACACCCTGGGGGTCGGCAATGACGGATATCACGCAGATGCAACATGGGGCCATAATGCGTGGCCACCAGGTCAACGCCAGCGCCAATCGCGAGCGGAGGCGGCAGCAGCGCCTGACCCGCCTGCTCGTGGGGCTGAGCATTCCTCTGGTGTGGTTCTGGTACCGGCAATTGGGCGGGAATCCGATCCGCCTCGGAATGCCGCCGGTCATTCAGGACAACCCGCAGCTCGTCTTTCTGGGGTTG
>JAENVT010000279.1 GCA_016650435.1 Ilumatobacteraceae bacterium | reverse complement strand
TCGCAATCGTGGATAACTCACTGCTCCCAGCGCTGATGCTCGAGAGTTCCGAAATGACGCAGGAGGTACCGAGATGACGAAGATTCGCAGCGGCGACTCGTCGATGATCGATGATCGTCGCGGCAGCGGTGGTGGTGTGTTCTCTGGTGGAGGTGGTGGATTCCCGATCCCGATCAAGGCCGGCGGCGGCGTGCTGGGCATCATCGTGCTGCTGGCTTCGCTGCTGCTGCCGAAGTTGCTCGGCAGCAGCCAGAACGCGACCGGTGTTCCACCGGCGGCCGACAAGAGTGCCGATGCATCCGACGGAGCCTGCAACAGCGAGCTCGAACAGATCGTGTGCGGAGCCACGGCCGACGTGCAGGCGTACTGGGGAGCGAATCTGCCGACGTTCTACGGCACGACCTACGAGCCGACCAAGACGGTGTTCTTCACCGACGGCACCGATACCGGCTGCGGACAGGCTTCATCGCAAACGGGTCCGTTCTACTGTCCGATCGATCACCTGGTGTACATCGATCTCGGATTCATGCAAGCGCTCGAACAGCAATTGGTCGGAACGACGAACGACCTCGCCGAGCAATACATCGTTGCTCACGAGTATGGGCACCACATCCAAAACCTGGTCGGGATCAACGATCAAGTGCAGCAGGCCCAGCAGAACGATCCCGGTCGGGCCAATCAATATTCCGTGGCGATGGAGCTGCAAGCCGACTGCTTCGCCGGCATGTGGGTCGGCGATGTTGCTGCGCGAGGCAAGCTGGATTCCGCCGCCGAACTGAAAGAGGCGCTCGATGCTGCCGCCGGAGTCGGTGACGATCGCATCCAACAAAAGACACAGGGTCGCATTGACAAGGAAAAGTGGACGCACGGGTCAGCCGAGCAGCGCCAGACGTGGTTCACCCGCGGCTACAACTCTGGCGATCCGAAGCAGTGCGACACCTTCAGCGAGGTGATGTAGACAGCGGCGGCAAGGTGTTGCCACCGAATTTTCTGTAGAACCATTCTGCTGGGCCGATTCCGAAGCGCCGCTGCCACAGCGCTGCGAGCACGATCGCGACCAGCCAGAATCCGGCAGCGAAGGCGAGGGCAACGTCGAGGCCGGTCGGGCGGATCATGTGCCAACGAATGACGACGGCGTTGAACACCAGGGCATGCAGTATGTACAGCGTCAGCGTGGTGCGCCCTGCCGCAGCGAGAGCCCGCGTTACATGGCTCGTTCGAGTCCGTTCGGCGATCCAACCGATCACGCAAAACGCGGCGATCGACGAACCGAGCGCACAGATCGTGTAGTTGAGACTGCGGCTGAACGGATCGGTGGCCAACAGCTGTGCATCCAGCGGTGATTTCGCGAACAGATGATTGGCGAGATACGTGCCAGTGACCATCAGCACACCAAGTGCGGCAAGCACCTTGCGCAGCGCGGCACCCAAGGGAAGGTAGCGACCGATCACCATGCCTGCGCACAGGAACGCGAGCCACGGGAGGAGGGGATGGCTGCCGTTGATGAACGTGTCGAACACCAGACGGCGCGGCGAGCGGTACGGAGTTGCCCGGTACCAGCCCTCGAACAACCATTGGGTGTCGTGGTCGGTCTCGAATGCCCACCACTGCAACGCTGCGGCGCTGATCGCAGCAAGGGCACCGATGAGGATCAGCCACCGTGTGCGCAACAAGAACAGCAATGCACCGACGATGAAGTAGGCGCCGTAGAAGAACAGGATCGTGCCGCTCCACAGCCACTCGAAGAAGAACCCGAAGCAGTACAGCAGGAACCCGCGGCGAATGAGCGTCCAACGATCTGCACTGCGTCGCAGGCGATCCCCACTAAGGCGGCCGCGGTTGGTCATCAACGTGACCCCCATGCCGGCGACCAATACGAATGTTGCCGCGAATCGAGTCGAGAGCGGACCCATCCATGGGTTGAAGAATCGACTGATCCTCGACTCGCCGATCGGCGCGCCGAGGTTGATCAGGAAGCCGTGGTAGTTCATCATCGCCACGCCGATCAGGGCGATGGCGCGGGCGACATCGAGGTCGATGACTCGATCGGCTGACGCGTCGCTCAAAGCCATTCGACCTCGTCGACCAGCGTCGAGATCAGCGGTCTCTGTACGTCGACGCGATCACCCACCGCCGGCGACGGAGTGCCGTCGGGTGCGAGGACCATCGAGGTGTGCATGTGCGGTGGCTCGAGCATCGTCAGTCGGGTGCGGGCGAAGTGGAAGGGACTTGCCCCACCGCTGAGCGGACCGATCCCCTGCGCCGACCCGGCATCGATCAGCACGAGATGGCCGTCGCTCGGTACCTCGGTGAGGTGGTATCCAGCGCGTTCTCCGGCGCGAACCGTATGCACCGCTGCTACATCGGCGTGCAGTTGCAGGAATGACTTGTCGCCATGCCACAGGGCTGTGCCGAGACGAAGCCGGAACTCCCGATCGGGATGGCGAGCGCGAATGTCCGAGTACGACGACGGTTGCAAATGGCTGAGCCACAACGGATGCAGTGGGTCCACGAGTGGGAGCCAGGCATTGACCTCGGCAATGCGATCGAGGTCGTTGCCCGCCAGCGGTAGGTGAAGCGCGTACCCGACGATGTCGAGGTTGGCGGATGCTGCCGCGGAGACGAGAGCTTGCAGTTCGTCTGGTGTCGCTCCGTACCGGTGCATCGATGACTGCAACTTGACGATGACCCGGCCTCGCCATTCGGCCAACGCCCGCACGTCATGCAGCGAACCGATGGTCAGGATCGCTGTGGCGGCGGTGAGCGGCGGCGGGACCAGCGTTGGAGTCAGCACCACCGGTGTGACTCGCTCGGCGACGTTGTCGAGCTCGTGGATCGTGCCGACGCAGACGTAGTCCGACAGCCCTTTGATCAGCGGATGCAACGTCGCCCGGCCGAACCCGTATCCGTTGCCCTTGACCACTGGCGCGAGCCCGTCGACGGTCGCCGCAACGTGGTCGACGTGGGCCTGCCAGTCGGCACGCTGAACGGTGAGTCTCAAGCTCATGCAGGTCAAACGGTACTTGCTGCGGTGTTTGGCGCACCTGCACTCCGTTGCGGCGCCTATTCCTGAGTTGTCCGATCGGATTTATCGGTCTATCGTTGGCGAGGTGCGAAAGCTGTTCAGCTTCCCCAATCCGGTCAACGAAACGTCGGCTCGGTTGGTGGCGGTGGGCGTGGTGGCCCAAGGTGTCGCCTTCCTCGTGACGAGGCAGTGGTGGCTGTTGATCCCGTTGGCGTACGGCTTTCTCGCCAGGGTGCTCAGCGGGCCGCGTTTCAGTCCGCTCGGCCAACTGGTCACCCGCGTAATCACACCTCGTCTAGACATCCAGCACCGCTTCGTCCACGGCCCGCCGAAGCGCTTCGCCCAGGCGATGGGACTGGTGTTCAGCGGTGGCGCGCTGCTGGCGTGGGTCCTGGGCACTCACCCCGTTTCCTACGTGTTGGTAGGTGGTCTCGTCGTGGCCGCGACGTTGGAGTCGGTGTTCGCGATCTGCCTCGGATGTCGCGCCTTCAACCGCTTGATGCGTTGGGGCCTGATTCCCGCTGAGGTGTGCGTCGAGTGCAACGACCTCAGCCGCGAGTACGTCCCGGCCAACTCGTGAACTTCGGCGCCAACGCGCCGACGCTGCGCTGTTCGATTGCACCGATCCACGCGCCCGTGCCGTAGGCGACGTCGTCGGCCAGGCGCAGGGCGATGTACTGCGCGGCAGTGTTCGGACCGCGATCCTCGAGCCAATCCAACAGTGCAGGAACAGTTGATGCGCCCAGCAGCGGCAGCCTCAGCCGGGGTACCAGCAGTGCGGCAACCAGCGCGACCGGCCACCATACGCGGGTGATCGCGCTGGCCACCTGGCGGCCGGCGTAGAGATGGCCGAGGCCGGCGAGCCGAATCGACTCCTGCGCTGGAACGTCGTCGAGTTTGCGGCGCAGGGCGACGATGGTTCCCGTGGCGACGACGGCCGCCGCGCCTGGCCGCCGCGCCAATACCAAAGCCCACACTGCGGCGCTCCACCCGCTCATCCGCAATGGTGCTACCGCGCCTTGGTGCTTGCGATCGAGAGCGGCCGCCGATCGACCATAGGCCAGCCGCTGTCGAACCCAATCCCAAAGGGTCGACCGCGGATGATGGTGAACGCTGGCTGCCGGCTCGTACCGGCAGCGATAGCCGGCGCCTATCAAACGCCACACCATGTCAACGTCCTCGCCTGTTCGCAACGCCTCGTCGAAGCCACCGATAGCGCGCAGCGCATCGGTGCGCACGACGATCGCGGCCGCCGGTACGTAGCTGACGCGGGTGCCCGCGGCGATGCGCGCTGCCTGGTCGCCGAGGTCGAGCGGTGAGCGTGCGGTCTCGTACTTGGCCAGCGTCGAGGCACCGGCGGATGAACGGACTCGCGGGGCGACGAGCGCGACCTGCGGATCGTTGAAGTGCGCAAGCAATGGTTCCAGCCAACCGTCGTCGAGATCGACGTCGGTGTCGACGAAGGCGACGAGGGGGGTGGTGACTTCGGTGAGTCCGGCGTTGCGGGCCGCGCCGGGTCCGCGATTGATCGGCAGACGAATGGCCGTGCATCCCGGGATCGCCGGCAATGGCGGGTCGCTCGCGTCGTCGACAACGATCATGTCTCCGTCGTGTCTCGACGCGGACGGCTGGGCGTTGAACGCCGGCACGACGATCGTGACATCGGCTGTCGTGAACGACGATTCGGTTGGACTGGGATGGATGGCGCCGGCGTCGACAAACGGGTCGGTCAACTTCGTGTGTCCGCTAGGCAGCGGCTGTCGCTGCTCGATGGCTTCAACAACGCGCTGCCCGCCGGCAGTGAGTCGAAAGAGGCGCAGCGGCGAACCGGCGATCACGACGCGGTCGTAGCGGCGATAGCTGCCGTCGATCAGGAACGAGGACGTCATGTGCGCCACTCGTCGACCGTCGCGACGAGGTCGATGATGAGGCGAGTCAGCAATGCCTTGCCATGGTTGGCGGTTGCCGAGCGGGGGTCGCCCAGCACACCGTTTGGGCTCACCGCGCGCACGCCGTTGGCACGCAGTTCTTCGATGAGATCGACGATTGGTTCGGGTCTGCCGGCTTCGGCTCTGCTCATGCGGACCAGCGACGGGGCGAGCGCAAGCATCATCGACGTCTCGGATTCGCCGGCGTGGCCATCGCCGTTGCGAATGTGTGGCCACCACGCCAGCACGCGACGGCCCTCGCCGAGGAGTTTGTTGACTGCGTGTTGCACGGGCCGGGCATTGCCGGCGTGTCCGTTGACCAACACAACGCCTGCCGACCAGTCGGCACTCCGGACGAGCTCGACGATGGTCTGCTCGACGACGTCGGCTCCGATCGACAGTGTGCCGGGAAATCCAGCGTGCTCGCCGCTCGAAGTCGCCGCGAGCGTCGGCCCGATCAGCACATCGCCGGGTTCGAACGACGAGACCAATCCTTCCGCCACCGCGACTGCGATGCGCGTGTCGGTATCGAGTGGCAGGTGCGGGCCGTGTTGCTCGCACGACCCGACCGGTATGGCGATGATGGGCCGGGGCGCGAGGTTCCACAGATCGGTCCACGTGACATCGCCGAGACGACTTGTCACTGCAGCGGCCTCATGCCAATCCGGCCACGATCATGTTCATCGCCCGGTCGTAGACATCGGGCCAATTGAGGGTGTCCGGATCGACCCCTTTCAATTCGAGGCTGACCACACCGTGACACGTCGCCCATACGAGCGCCGCAGTCGACAGCGGATCCGCGGTGCGCAGCGCGCCCGCCATCATCGCCCGTTCGAGCCGTTTGGCGAGCAACCCGAGTGTGGCGCCGGCGAGCATCTGTGCCTCGATCGTCGGCAGAAAGTCGGGAACGACGCGGTCGAACATCACCGAATACAACGTCGGGTTGTCGATCGCGAACTGCCTGTACGCCGCTCCGCACGAGCGGATGTCGGCGATCGGATCACCAGTTTCTGTAACCGAGGCCATGCCCTCGGCCAGCCGATTGAAGCCCTCTGTGAAGAGGTGCTCGACCACGCCATCCTTGCCGCCAAAGCGCGAGTACACGTTCATCGTGCTGACCCCCGCGTCGTTGGCGATTCGCCGTACGGTCAGCGCCCCGGGGCCTTCGGCGGCCAGCAGGTCACTGGCTGATTTCAGGAGCATGGAACCCACGGAATCGAGCTGCGGCATGGGCGCAGGATAGTGGCGCAGCGTTGTGCCGAATGTCATGTGGATCTCGCTATCTCGATGTGATAACAGTATTATGACAATGTTTCATGAAAACCAAGAGTTGAAAGGATCTGCGATGAACAATCCCTCAACTGCCCGTCGATCACCCTGGCTGATTCTGACAGTGCTGTGCGCCTCGGTCTTCATCATCGTCGTCGACGGCACCATCGTGAACGTCGCGCTACCGACCTTCGTGCGGGAGCTGGGAGCAACGACCAGCCAACTGCAATGGATCGTCGATGCCTACGTGCTGGTGTTCGCTGGGCTGCTGATGGCAGCCGGCAGCATCGGCGATCGGTTCGGGCGCAAAGGCACGTTGCTGATCGGCATGGCCGCGTTTGGCGCCACGTCGATTCTCGCCGCGATGTCGTCAACGCCGAGTCAATTGATTGCATGGCGCGCGGCGATGGGAGTTGGCGCGGCATTGATCTTCCCGGCGACGTTGGCGCTGTTGGTGAACGTGTTCACCGATGCTCGGCGGCGGGCGATCGCAATCTCGATCTGGGCCGCCACCAGTGGTTTGGCGGTTGCCCTCGGGCCGGTGACCGGTGGGTATCTGCTCGAGCATTTCTTCTGGGGCTCGGTGTTCCTGGTCAACGTGCCGGTGATCGTCGTCGCGATGGTCGCCATCTGGCGCGTTGTGCCGACGTCTCGCGACACCACGATTCGCCGCTTCGACCCGTTGGGGATCGCCTTGTCGATCGCCGGCGTCAGCGTGTTGGTGTGGGCAGTGATCGAGGGACCGAAGCACGGCTGGACATCGCCGACGAGCATCGTCGCCTTCGGGCTTGCCGCAGCGCTGTTGACCGCGTTCATCCGTTGGGAGCGACACAGTGACCACCCGATGCTCGACGTCGCGGTGTTCTCCAACATGCGCTTCACCGCGGGCAGCGTCTCGGTGACGTTCGCCTTCTTCGCTCTGTTCGGCTTCATCTTCATGGTCACCCAGTACTTCCAATTCGTACGCGGCTACGGCACGCTCGAGGCCGGCGTGCGCACCGTGCCGTTCGCCTTGTTCACCGGCATGGCAGCACCGCTCAGCGCCAAGCTGGCGGAACGGTTCGGCACCAAGGCGATCGTCGCCGCCGGGTTGTTCTCGATGGCTCTCGGATTCGCCTGGACAACACGCGACACCGAGACGTCGTCGTATTGGCTGGTCGTCGGGCAGATGTTCCTGATGGGTGGTGGCTTGGGATTGGTCAACGCGCCGGCCACGGAGGCAATCATGGGTGCACTTCCGCCGGCGAAAGCCGGTGTCGGTTCGGCAGTCAACGACACCGCCCGCGAACTGGGCGGAACCCTGGGTGTCGCGATCATCGGCAGCCTGTTCGCGTCGGTCTATTCGACGCGGCTCGGTGAGCTGCTGACCGGTTCGGGAGTGCCGGCCAATGCTCAAGCCATCGCCCGCGACTCGGTCGGTGCCGGAGTCGAAGTAGCCCGTCGAGCCGGCGAGCAGGCCGGTCCGCAGGCGGGTGCCGCAGTGAAGGCCGCTGTCGACTCGGCGTTCATTGACGGGTTTCGTGCCGGCTCGTGGGTCTCGGCCGTTGTCGTGCTGGTCGGCGCGATGATCGCCCTGCGCTGGCTGCCGCGACAGGCGGTGCAATCGTCAGAGATCGCGGTAGACGAAACGCCGCAGTTAGAGACACAGTCGCAGCTACGAGATGTAGCCCCAGTCGGCTAGGACTTCGATGATCCGCTGCGCCGCATCGGCCGGGCTTGCCTCGACTGTCTCACCGGGTTGCGGCCCAGCCGATACGTCGGTGAGAGCTTGCAGCCGGTCAAGGGGCGTCGCCCCGAGTGGTGCAGGCAGAACGCGGGCCCGCGGGCGATAGGCGCGTATCGCAATTCCAGAAGTGTTGCCGGTGTGCACCGAGGTGGTGCCGTACGGCAACACTTCTGCCCGTTCAGCGGAAAGCGCGGCGCGTAACGGGGCGCGCCGCAGGCGGGCCACAGAGCCCTCGACCGAGAGCACTGCTTGACCGGTGACGCGCAGTACCTCGCGGCGGCCGCCGTCGAGACGACGTGTGACCCGAAGTGGATTGACGAACTCTACGTTGATCAAACCGAGGGCTTGCTGGCGATGCAGCAGCGCGGCGAGGAACGCCGGAACGCTGCCCGTGCCGCGATCGC
>JAENVT010000278.1 GCA_016650435.1 Ilumatobacteraceae bacterium | reverse complement strand
GTAGATACCCGGCTCACCACCCCAGCGCTCGGTCCACGTCAGCAATGGGGCGTGATCCCAAGCCGCCGGCCCACGGCATAGCAGATCCCAGTCGAGCAGCACCGGACCGTCGGCAGATTGGATCACGTTTCCCGGATGTACATCGCCATGACACACCACCAATCGTCGATCGCGTTGACCAGCCAGCACGGGCAGACTCCGCCCGATTGCCACGTCGATCGCCGCGCGCGAACCAGCGTCGAGATCGCTACCAACGTTGCCGATGAGCGACGCAAAGTTCCACCATGGGAAGTCGCCGCAGAACGGCAGTGGATAGCCGGCAGGAATGTCGTCGATTTCGGTGCGGTGCAGGACAGCGACCATCGCGCCGACGCTTTCCCAATCGATCGGTCCAATGTCGTCGATCACGGCGATCGCGAACACCGCGTGCTCACTGTCGACGAACGGCTCGTCGTACAAGTATCTCGGCACGCGCAGCCCGATCCGAGTCAGGACGCGCCCCAGGGAGATCGCCTCTTCCGCTTCGGCTGTCGGGTGGCTGACGCGCAGGAGCACGCCATCCCCGGCGGTGAAGATCGCGTTCATCCCCATCCGCAGCAACTGCGGGGCGTCGAAACCCCAGTGCACTGCGGCCCGTTCGGCCGATGAGGTCACCGAGTCGAGGGAGCCCGGAGGGGCGGCGACGAACGGCAGCTCAGCCGATGCTGACACCGGGATTGAGCCGTCCGCCGGGGTCGAATTCGGCCTTGATGCGCCGGGCGAGATTCGTCACTGACGATTCCAGAGGCTGGCCCGCCGGCAGTGGGTCGGCGTGGTGAACGATGCCCACGCCGACCTCGGCCACGAATTGGCCGGTCAGCGCGCCCACAGCAGATGGAGCCACAATTCTCCGGCTACCGGAAGGCAACGACGGAGGACCATCGCAATCGGCGAGCGAGCAGGCGATCGCTTGAGCGTCGACATCGGCACCGTTGCCCTCGAGCAGCGCCCACAACTGCGTGCCGTTCCACAACACCGACACCGGTCGGTACAGGCGCGTGAAAATCGGAAACGGATCATCGACCTCAGCTGTGAACCACTGCGAGTGCTGTGGGCGAGGTCGGGTGCGGATGATGACGTCACCGAGGAAGCCCAACGTTCCACGGGCGCCGACCAGAAGACGGCACAGGTCGAAGCCACTGACGTTCTTCACCGTCGGACCGCCAGCTTGAACGACCTCACCGCGATCGGAGACATAACAGGTCTGCAGCAGCACATCGCGAACAGGTCCGTAGCCAAGACGACGGACACCGCTGTGCCCTACCGAAAGCGCGCCGCCGACCGTTCCACCCGGCGGCAGCGCCACACACTGCCGCACCTCCGCGAGCGCGGCATCGACATCGTCAACCGGAGTGCCGGCACCACAG
Source organism: Ilumatobacteraceae bacterium (assembly GCA_016650435.1). The sequence goes on along the minus strand of JAENVT010000278.1, from coordinate 8,558 downwards.
CGCATCGTCATCTCGTCGGCCTGTATCCATTCGATGCCCGACGGTGGCCGCACCGTACGCACGCCGGCCACCGGGCCGCCACGCATTCCAAGCCCGGTGATCGTCACCGGCCCGGTTGTGCCGACATCGTCGGCAAACGCCGTCAGATCCACGCACCCTCCGGCACGTGTTGCAGGTCGGCGCATGAAGCGGCAGTCGGCAGCACTTTGTTGGGGTTTGCCAACCCGGTCGTGTCGAACGAACGCCTCAAGCGGGCCTGTGCATCGAGATCGATCTCACTGAACATCAACGGCATGAAATCGCGCTTCTCGAGACCGATGCCGTGCTCGCCCGACAACACTCCCCCGGCAGCCACCGAGACGCGGACGATTTCCTCGCCCGCGGCGTGCACGCGATCCATGACGCCGGGTTCGCGCTTGTCGAACACCAATAGCGGATGCAGGTTGCCATCGCCGGCGTGGAATACGTTCATCACCAACAGCTGGTGACGCGCGACGATCTCGTAGACCTGCCGAAGAACCTCGGGTAGTCGTCGACGAGGTACCACGGTGTCGTGCAGGTAGTAGTTCGGCTTGATGCGGGCGATGGCGCCAAAGGCGTTCTTTCTCGCCTTCCACAGCAGCGCCCGCTCCGCCTCGTCTTTGGCGATTCGCACCGTACCGGCTCCGTGGGCGACGCCGATGGCGACGATCTGCTCGACGTCGGCTTCGAGGCCGTGCGGCAAGCCGGCAACTTCGACCAGCAGAATCGCCGCGGCATCGACAGGCAGCCCAGCATGGAGGTACTCCTCCACAGCGCGGATGCACAGTTGATCCATCATCTCGAGCGCCGCAGGCACCATGCCCGCGGCGATGATCGCACTGACCGTCTCGGCACCGGCTTCGACGCTGGTGAAGTCCATCAACATCGTGCGCACCGCTGGAGGATTTTGGGTCAGGCGGACGCACACCTTCGTAGCGATGCCGCACATTCCCTCTGTGCCGACGAATGCGCCGCGGAGGTCGTAGCCCAGCGATTCCGCTTCTTCACCGCCCAACTGCACGATCTCACCGTCTGGCAACACGACTTCGAGGCCGAGCACATGCGACGTGGTGACGCCGTCGGCGAGACAGTGAGGGCCGCCTGAGTTGTTGGCGACATTGCCGCCGATCGAGCAACTCTGCTGACTGCTGGGGTCGGGGGCGAAGTGCAGGCCATGAGGAGTGACGGCACGAGTGAGATCAAGGTTGAGCACCCCAGGCTCGACCCACGCCAACCGGTTGACCGGATCGACTGACAGAACCCGGTTCATCTTCGTGACCACGATCATGACCGCGTCGTCGAGCGGCGTCGCCCCGCCCGACAAACCGGTGCCGGCACCGCGGGCGACGAACGGCCGGCCATGACGAACTGCGATGCGTATGCAGGCCTGCACCTCGGCTGTGCTGGTCGGGAAGCACACGACACCGGCGCGACCTTCAATGTTCGACGCGTCGCGCTTGTACAGCGCGAGCTCGGTATCGCCGATGCGGATTCGGTCGGGCGAGAGCGCCGCGCCGAGGTCGGCTACCAGTGTGTCGGTCATGCCCGTCGGCGACCTTTGTCGCCATTTCGGTCGCGGGCCTGCTTGAGAACGATCACCTGCCCAGGTGCGACGGGCCGACCGTCGACGAGCAGCTCATCACCGTCATCGAGATGATCCGCCAGTGTCTGAGCGTTGCCGTCGAGCCGACCGCGCAGTTCGAGCTCCTTGGCTCGCATCGCCCGGCGACCCTCGCTGAAGGCGTCGTGCACGCGGTCGGTGATGCCGTGGGCGATGCGCCTCGGGGTCAGGTGGGTGGCTGCTTGCTTCATCTTGCGCTTGGCGACACTGACACCGGCGACGCCTGCAACGGCACCGCCGACGAACCAGGTCAGTCGCTTGATCATGCCGATCTCCGTTCCTTGCGACGAAAGCGGCGAACCGCCCGAGACGTGCCGGTGGCGAGCGCCGCCGTTTTTATCATCGGGGTGCTCAATGCCGCCCTGGCGACCCGACTGCCGCCGGCCACCGCGCCGCTGATGGCCTCGGCAGAGCCGAGCACACGGTCGAAGCGCTCGAGGTCGCGCCGCGCAGCTGCCACGCTGGCCTTGGCTTCGGCTGTCGACGAACGCAACTCGTCGAGCAACGGACGGGTCTCTTCACGCAACGACACGACCTCGCTGCGCAACGAACGCATCGTGTCGAGCACGCGATAGAGCACCACGATCAACGCCGCGAAGCCGATGCAGCACAGCACCGCCGCTAGCACAATTGCGAGATCACCTGCTGTCATTTGCGTTCGTCCATTCGCCTTGCCACGTCTGCCTCAGCTCCGTGCTCACTCGGTTCGTAGTACTGCTTGTCTCGCTGTTCATCCGGCAGGTACTGCTGATCGCTCCAGCCCTTGGGATTGTCATGAGGGTAGTCGTAGCCCACCCCATGGCCCAGCGATTGAGCCCCTTTGTAGTGCGCGTCGCGGAGGTGCGGCGGCACCTCGCCGACGGCCCCATTCTGCACATCGCCCCTTGCGTTCCAGATGGCGAGTGCCGATCGATTGCTCTTCGGCGCTGTTGCCAGGTGGATCGCCGCCTGGCTGAGGTTGAGCTGTGCCTCAGGAAGACCGACATGCTCGAGGGCATGACCGGCTGCCACCGCGACGAGCAAGGCCTGCGGGTCGGCCATCCCGATGTCTTCGCTGGCGAAGATGATCATGCGCCGGGCGATGAAGCGTGCGTCCTCCCCCGCTTCGAGCATCCTCGCGAGGTAGTAGACGGCTGCTTGAGGATCGCTGCCACGCATGCTCTTGATGAACGCGCTGATCACGTCGTAGTGATCGTCACGGCCGTACCGCAGCGCGCTGGTGCCGAGCGCTGCCTCGACGTGGGCAAGCTCCACGGGGCCGGGATCTGCGAGGGCGCAGGCCACTTCCAACGCCGTCAACACCTGTCGCCCGTCGCCACCAGCCCGATCGACAAGATGTTCGATCGCGTCGGGTGACGCCGTCGTTCCCTCGGCTTCGAGGCCGCGTCGCACCAACGTCTCGATGGCGTCGCGGTCGAGTGGCTCCAAACGAAACAGCGTGCTGCGACTGCGCAACGGCGGGTTGACTTCGAAGAACGGGTTCTCGGTGGTCGCGCCGATCATCGTCAACGTCCCATCCTCGACGGCTGGCAACAGTCCGTCTTGTTGAGCCTTGTTGAACCGATGGATCTCGTCGAGGAAGAGGATCGTGCCCCTGCCGTGCTCACCGATTCGCTGGCGAGCGCGCTCGATCACGTCGCGCACATCCTTGATCCCGGCGTTGACGGCGCTCATTTGTTCGAAGACCCGTTTGGTGCTGCCGGCGACGGCCAGCGCCAACGTGGTCTTCCCGGTTCCGGGCGGTCCCCAGAAGATCGCGCTGGTCAGCCTGTCCTGCTCGACGAGGCGACGCAGTGGCTTTCCCTGCCCAACGAGATGCTCCTGGCCGACAACGTCGTCGAGTGTGCGCGGTCGAAGACGTGCCGCCAACGGCGCGTGGCTGCGCAGGTGTTGCTCCGCTGCCGCGGTGAACAGATCGCTCACAGGGTTCCCAACACTCGCTCGTAGGCGACTCTTCGAAACGCGATGACATTGGCAATCATCCACGTCGGCTCGACCCAACGCCATGTGACGAACTCACTGCCATCGGGCGTCGGCATGATCTCGGCGTGCAGCGCGTCGAACAGGAACCACTTCTGGACCTGACCGCGCCGCTTGCCGTCGTGACCGTGGTCGCGAACCACATCAGGCGGCCATTCGTAGGCAACCCACTCCGGATACTCGACGCGGGCGATCACGTCGGCTTCACCAAGGCCGGTCTCCTCCTTCAACTCCCGCCACGCAGCCACGATTGGCTCCTCGCCCCGCTCGAGACCACCCTGGGGCAGTTGCCAGCTGCCGGCGGTGTCAGCTCGCTCAAACGCCAAGATGTCACGCAAATTGGGGTGCCGCACCACGATCACGACACCGGCCCGAAAATGCTGACCGCTCATTGCCCTTCAACGTATCCCCTGCAAGCCCAAGAGAAACTCTCGCCTCAACTCTGTGCTCCCAGCGCCGATACTCAATTCGGTGGACAAGCGAACGGCGACGTGCCTTGTGGCGGCAACCCTCGTGGCCAGCTGTTTTGCTCCGCTGACGCGAGCCCAGGCGGGCGGGAAGCATGACGACGCGTCGACAACGTCGACGACCAACCCACAGAGTTCGCAGGTACAAATCAGTCCGGTAAGGCTGTACTCGACGGGCAACTCTCAATTGGCCGGGCGCGCCGCCGACGGCGACGTCACCACGGAATTCGTCACGCAGATGATGGCTTCCTCGCCGCCAACGTGGGCGTGGGTCAACGCTGACCTCGGCGAAAGCGTTCCGCTAGTTCGCATCGATTGGATATGGTTGGCCACTAGCGCGGCGGATCAGTTCCGCATCGACGTCTCCACCGACGGCCTCACGTGGACCACTGTGGCCACGCCGGGGGAGGCGCCGGTCGGTACGTGGAACACGCTGCAGCTCGACGCGAAGGCACAGATCGTTCGATTCGCCTTTCAGAACCCGGACCATGATCCACAGCTCGGCCACCTTGCCGAGGTCCGCTTCTTCGCCCGCCCAGACTTCGTGCGCGGCGACCACCCACGTGCGATCAGCACCGCGGAGATCATTGCCCGCGCCGAGGTTTCGCCGAAGGTGGCGGTCGGCTCGACCCTCACGGGCCGGCGCTACACGGTGAAAGGTTCAGCGCGTTCGTCAAACTCTCCTGACGGGTCGTCACGACTGACCCTCGACGCAAAGCTCGACACCGCGTGGCAGACGGCAATGACCGTGCGGCCTCGCACGGGATGGACGGCCTACGATCTCGGCGACAGCGTGACGCTCGGCGAACTCCGCTGGCAGTTCTCCGAGATCGAGTTCGCTGATCAGTTCGTCGTGCAGAGCTCGCCCGACGGGGTGCACTGGACGACCTTCGCCAAAGCGAGCAACGCGCCCGCGGCAAACACATGGGTCACGCTGACCGCACATGTCAAAACCCGGTTCGTACGCTTCCTGTTCTCGAACCCCAACAAGGATGCCAACATCGGCTATCTGTCAGAGGTGCGGTTCTACGCCACCCCTTGAGTGGTGGTCAGGTCTTCGGGGGAAGGGTGCGGATACCAAGGTCCAACAACTGCTTGGCGTCGACAGGGGTCGGGGCGTTGGTCATTGGATCCATGCCGGACTGGGTCTTGGGGAAGGCGATGACCTCACGGATGTTCTCCTCGCCGGCCAGGATCGCCACGAGACGATCGATACCAAAAGCAAAGCCGCCGTGCGGCGGGGCGCCGTAGCGGAACGGGTTGAGGAAGAATCCGAATCGCTTGGTCGCCTCTTCGTCGCTGATTCCGAGCAGGCGGAAGATCCGAGACTGCATCTCCGGTTGATGGATTCGGATCGAGCCCGAGCCAAGCTCCCAGCCATTCAGAACGAGGTCGTACGCTTGGCTGCGCACCTTCAGCGGGTCGGACTCGAGCAGGTGCACGTCGTCGGGGTGCGGCTGGGTGAACGGATGGTGTCCAGGCTTCGGCCGGCCCGAGACCGCATCGACACCGACGAACAACGGGAAGTCGACAACCCACAGGTAGCGATATGGACCCTCGTGTACCGGAGGACGGCCGAGGTCGTTGCGCAGCGTTCCTAAGACCTCGCATGCCATCGACCACTCGTCGGCAACGATCAACAGCAGGTCGCCAGGACTGGCTTCGAGGCGCTTGCTCAGCTCGGCCTGCTCCGCAGCACTGAGGAACTTGGCAACCGGTGATTCGAGCGAACCATCGTCGGCGACCTTCAACCACACAAGCCCCTTCGCACCCATCGACTTGGCCTTGTCGGTGAGGGCGTCAAGCTTGTTGCGGCCATAGTCGGCTGCCTTGCCAGCGGCGTTGATGCCCTTGATCGTCGGTGCGCCCGAAAAGGCCTTGAACTCGGTCGCCGAGAATGCATCGGTTAGCTCGACCAGTTCGATCGCGAACCGCATATCGGGCTTGTCGCTACCGAAGCGGTTCATCGCGTCGTGCCATGTGATCTTGACGATGTCTCCGGGGTCTTGCCCAGCGGATTTGGCAGCGGCAAGCACCGCAGCACCGATGGCCTCGTGCACATCTTCCTGACTGGCGAAGCTCATTTCCGCGTCGAGCTGCATGAACTCGTACTGACGGTCAGCGCGTAGATCTTCATCGCGCAGGCAGCGCGCCATCTGGTAGTAGCGATCGATGCCAGCCAACATCAGCAACTGCTTGAACAGCTGCGGGCTCTGCGGTAACGCATAGAACGATCCGGGCTGCTGCCGGCTGGGGACGATGAATTCGCGAGCACCCTCTGGCGTGCTCGGCACGAGCATCGGCGTCTCGACTTCGACGAAGCCCTGTGCCTCCATCGCTGTACGAATCGCTGAGTTTGCGGCGGCGCGGATGCGCAGGTTGCGTTGCATGCGCTCGCGGCGGATATCGAGATAGCGATACTGCAGCCGCGTCGTTTCGGCGACTGTGTCTGCGCGTTCGTTGATGGGGAACGGCGGTGCCTCGGCGGTGTTGAGGATCTCGACCTGGCAGTCCTGCAGTTCAATCCCGCCAGTGGGCAGTCGGTCGTTGGTGCTCTCTGCGGGCCGGGCCGCAACCGCGCCTGTGACGCGCAGGACGTATTCGGGACGCACGTCGACGGAATTGTCGACGACGCACTGCGTGACACCCGTGTGGTCGCGCAGGTCGACGAAGGCCAGCTTCTCGCCATGCTCGCGGCGGGTCGCCACCCAGCCGCACAAACTGACGGTTTGGCCAATGTGCTCGGGACGAAGGTCGCCGCACTGGTGGGTGCGCATGGATGTCGTGCTCATGGACGCGCTTTCTTCAAAAAATCGATCAGGGTGGAGCGGGCGATGGTCTGTTGTCCGTCGTCGGTTCGCAGCGGACGCACGGTAACGGCACCTTCGGCGAGTTCGTTGCTTCCGATGATGATCGCGACGGCGGCGCCGCTGCGGTCGGCGACTTTCATCTGCGCCTTCATGCTGCGATTCTCGTAGGCTCGGTCGGCGGTGAGTCCTGTGGCGCGCAACTCTGCCGTCAGCCGCAATGCCTCGAGCCCCCCGGTCGTGTCGACCACGAAGGCATCGAGCTCCAATGGTCGGGCTGGGAACACGCCCTCGTCGTCACAGGCGATCAGCGTGCGGTCGAGCCCCAACGCGAACCCGATGCCGTGGGTCGGCGGACCACCCAGGGATTCGACGAGACCGTCGTAGCGGCCGCCTCCGCCCAATGCGTTCTGGGCCGAGTCGAGTGTGCCGCCTTGGAACTCGAACGTCGTGTGCCGGTAGTAGTCGAGGCCGCGCACCAATGTGTCGTCGATCGTGAACGGGATACCGATTGCCGTGAGCGCCGTCTGAACGCCTTCGAAGTGAGCGGCAGCGTCGGCACTGTAGAACTGCGCAATGCGAGGCGCGGCAGCGATGATCACAGCATCGCCAGGTCGTTTCGAGTCGAGCACCCGCAAGGCGTTCTTGTCGAGCGTCACCTGGCTCTCCGGCGACAGCGAGGCGCGATTCGACTCGAAGTGTTCGTGCAGCGCAGCCACGTAGCGGGCGCGATCCTCTGGCTCGCCGAGCGAGTTCAGCAACAACTTCACCTGGGCCAATCCGAGCGCCTTGTAGAAGTCCCATGCGAGCGCGATGACTTCGACATCGAGGAAGGGATCGTCGGCGCCGAGCACCTCGATACCGACCTGATCGAACTGGCGGTAGCGGCCGCGCTGCGGCTTCTCGTACCGAAATTGCGAGCCGGTGTACCAGACTTTCCACGGCGTCAACGGGCGGTGCTGCACGAAGGCCCTGCACACCGATGCGGTCAGCTCCGGCCGCAGCGCGACATGGCGCCCGCCCTTGTCGACGAAGTCGTACATCTCCTTGGTGACCACATCAGTGGCGTCGCCAATCCGCTGAAACACGCCGAGGTCTTCGAGCATCGGCGAGATCACCTGGCCGTAGCCGGCCGACTCGACCACGTCGGCAAAGACCGTGACGAACTGCCGCCAACGCGCCGACTCCGGCGGGAGGATGTCGCGCATCCCTGGACTCGTCTGAAATTCCGGCATTGTCCGGCAAGGCTACCGGCAGGGCTTACCTGGTCAGGCGTTCTTTCCCGGCACCAATCGGTATGCGTCGTGTATGCGGGTCGGTGCGTTGTGCGGTTGTCAATTTCACCAGGTCAAACGCAAGCGCTGAGCGTCCATATATCAGCGTCAACCCAAAGACGAAAGAGGACACCATGACCACCAACGACCCGTACGCCGACCCGTACGCCGACAATGACAACGTCGCGCAACCGAGCACCTGGACGCGAGAGCACAACCACGACGTCATCACCAGGTTCGCCGAAAAGGCGCCCTTCCACCTGATCGCGGACTCTGGGGCCAACCAGCACGCGTTGCTGCTGCAGGTCATCTGCAAGGAGTTGCAGGATTTGAGCAACGAGGTCGTGGAGCTGCAGACCGCGGCCGACAGGGCACGGGTCAGTAGGCT
>JAENVT010000277.1 GCA_016650435.1 Ilumatobacteraceae bacterium | reverse complement strand
TGGCGGTGCAGCGGGCATGATCCTTTACAACCTGCCACTGGCCGACACCGAATCCGACAACCACTTCCTTCCGACCATCCATCTCGCCGATGGCACCCAGTTCCTCGCCTTCATGGCGGCTCACCCCGATGCAGCAGGAACATTCACCGACGGCGTCAAGGCCGATGGTCAAGGTGACGTGATGGCGGCCTTCTCGTCGCGTGGTCCTGCCGGGCAGTTCCTGAAGCCCGACATCACTGCGCCCGGTGTACAGATCCTTGCCGGCAACACTCCGATGCCCGACGAGGTAGCCGGCGGTCCTCCGGGTCAGTACTACCAGGCGATTGCCGGTACCTCGATGTCATCGCCGCACATCGCCGGCTCGGCGTTGCTGATGAAGGCGCTGCATCCTGATTGGTCGCCGGGTGCGATCAAGTCGGCATTGATGACAACGGCCACCACCGATGTCGTCAAGGAAGACCTCGTCACACCGGCTGATCCATTCGACTTCGGTGCAGGTCGCGTCGACCTGACACAGGCCGGCTCGGCGCCGATCGTCTTCCAAGACACCGCTGATCGGATGTTCGACCTCGGCCAGAGCGGTGTGACGGCGCTCGATCTCAACCTGCCGTCGATCAACGTTCCGACGATGCCCGGCACGGTCACCGTGACTCGCACGGCGACGAACGTGAGCGGCCGCGACTACAGGTTCGACGCATCGACGGTGTCGCCGGCAGGATCGAAGATCAAGATCTCGCCGGACCACGGCAAGATCCGCCCCGGTCAAAGCCAGACGTTCAAGGTGACGATCACCTCCAGTGCCCCCAGCGGGCAGTACTTCGGTCAGATCGACCTCACGTCGAGGAACTCGCCGGCGCTCCATCTGCCGGTCGCGTTCTTCAACCAGCAGGGCGACGTCACGTTGACCCAGACCTGCGATCCCACCACCATCGCCGAGAAGCAGTCGACGACGTGCACAGTCACCGCGCAGAACTTCGCCGACGGCGAGGCCACGGTGTCGATCACCTCGAAGGTTTCGAAGAAACTGCAGATCACCAGCGCCACCGGTGCCATCGTCAACAGCAAGAAGACCACAGCACAGACCGGCCCGATCGTGCTCACCGCACCAGCCGATGGCATTCCGGCCATCGCCCCCGGTGTCACACCTGGTGAAGACGTACTACCACCCGCTGGTTGTGGTTGTGGTTATTTCGACCTCGGCCTGTACGGGATCACACCGATCGCAGTCGGTGACGAGAGCATCACCAACTTCCCCGTTACACCGTTCCTGTTCGGTGGAGACATCTACGGCGAGATCGGTGTCGACTCCAACGGGTACATCGTCGTCGGCGGCGGTACCGCTGGCGACAACAGCTTCACCCCTCAGACGTTCCCCGACCCAGGGGCACCCAACGGTGTGCTGGCCGCTTACTGGACCGACCTTGACGACGGGTTAGTACCCAGTCTCTCCGTCGCCGAGGTTTTCGACGGGACCAACAACTGGATCGTCGTGCAATGGGACACTCACGTCTACGGTGATCCGTCTGACATTGGTAGCCGCAGGATGCAGGTGTGGATCGGCACCAACGGCGTCGAAGACATCAGCTATGGCTACGACACCAACACTGTCGGCGTCGACGCACCCCCCGACACCGGCCTCACCATCGGTGCCGAGAGCAAGCACGGAACCCAAGGTGCTCAGATCGCCGGTCCTCCGGCCAGCAGCTATGTGATCACGTCGACCCCCGGTACTCCCGGTGGAGCCGCTGTTGTCACGCTGTCGATCCGTGGCAGAGACCATGGCACCGGCAAGGTGACGTCGTCGATGGTCACGGACGTGATCGCTGGGACGACGATCGTGTCGACGCCGATCCAAATAGCGGGGAACGGGCACGACGACGACTAGCTAGCAAGCTTGCTTGGGTGGGACCTGGCGTCACGACCAGGTCCCACCTGGCAGGCAGCACAATTCGTGGCGCGACGGTGCTCGTCGGAGCATCGCTTCTACGATGGCGTCATGATGCGTCGGGCTTGCAGCCTCGTCGCCGCGTTCTCAGCAGCGGCATTGATCAGCGGCTGCGGTGACGATGCAACGAGTACGCAAACGCCGGTGTCGAATGCATCAGCGGCCGCATCGAACGCCGTGCCGGCGGCGACGGGGTCGGCCTCGACTGCGCCAACCCCGACAACTGCCGTTGCGCAAGATCAGTCGGCGACGCCAACCAGTTCGACGTTGACTGTCACCGCCGTTACCCAGGAGACCACCGTGACACCGTCCGCAGGTATCGATCCGTCAATGCAGTCTCTCGTCAACCAAGCCGTTGCCGATCTCGCGGATCGTCTGCAGATCGACGCGTCGAAGATCGTCGCGGTCTCTGCTCAGGCCATGTCGTGGCCGGACAAGAGCCTCGGTTGTCCGCAGCCGGGGATGGCCTACAACCAGGTGATGGTCGACGGTGCACTGATCCATCTGAGCGTCAACGGCACGAGCTACAGCTATCACTCTGGTGGCTCGAGAGCGCCGTTCCTGTGTCAAAAGACCTGAGCTTGACGGGCAGCGGGTGAGGCAAACCGATTGATCGACCGGTCAAGTCGGGCGGTAGGGTGCCAGCCCATGGGTCACCGTTTCGACAGCGTTCAACAGGTTCGCGATGGACTGAAAGACGTTCACTATCTCGCCGACGAAGGGATCGCCGGCGTCGCGTTCCTGGCTGATCGACTCGGCAAGCCCGTACTGGTCGAGGGGCCTGCCGGAACCGGCAAGACGCAGCTCGCCAAGAGCGTCGCCGAGATGACAGGCGCGCGGCTCATCCGCCTGCAGTGCTACGAGGGCCTCGACGAATCCAAGGCGCTCTACGAGTGGAACTACAAGAAGCAGCTGCTGCGCATCCAGGCCGACCGCAACAGCGATTCGTGGAATGAGATCCACGACGACATCTTCAGTGACGAGTTCTTGTTGACGCGGCCGTTGCTGGAAGCGATCACAGCCGAGGATCCGGTGGTGCTGCTGATCGACGAGGTCGACCGCGTAGAGGTCGAGACCGAGGCATTGCTCCTCGAGATCCTCTCTGAGTACCAGGTCAGCATCCCCGAGATGGGAACGATCATCGCCAAGCAGATTCCGTTGGTTTTCCTGACCTCCAACAACACTCGCGAGCTCAGCGAGGCGTTGAAGCGCCGCTGCCTGTACCTGCACATCGACTACCCCGACATGGATCGCGAGAAGGAGAT
>JAENVT010000276.1 GCA_016650435.1 Ilumatobacteraceae bacterium | reverse complement strand
GACCAATACCTCGCCGGCCTTCGAGAAGGCGACAACAGATGGGGTCGTGCGGGCACCCTCGGAGTTGGGGATGACGACCGGGTCGCCGCCTTCGAGCACGGCGACGACGGAGTTGGTGGTGCCGAGGTCGATTCCGACTGCCTTGGCCATGGGGGTTGCTCCTTCAATAGGGTCTGGACGTGACAAACTTGAGTGAACTTGACGCAAGTTTACGACCCGTTTCAGTGCTGGCGCAACCTCGCAGGGAGAAAAGTTGAGTCGATATCACTCAACATTCCGTTGTGCAACGGTGCTGCTGACCGGGACCATAAATGCGAGACTGGGCCGGTGTTGACCGAGCAGCAACTCGATTGCTTCCACACCGATGGCTTCGTACTGGTACCTGACGTATTGACTGCAGAGGAAGTGGCCACGCTGCAGGCAGGGATGTGGCAGCAGGTACCGTCACCCGAGCAGTACTTCGCCGAGCCCGCTGCCTACACCGACCTCACTGACACCCCGTTCTCTGGTCTGAACAACTTTCCGTGGCCGTCACCCCAACTCAACCGATTGGTGGCCCATCCGCAGATCCTGTCGATCGTCCGCCAGATTTTGGGAATCGACGACATCCGGCTCTACAAGGCTGAGTTCTGGGCCAAATATGCCGGCAACACTGACTACGACCAAGATCACCATCGCGACTTCGGCAACCACACGCTGGTCGTTCCCAGCGTTCGGCAAAAATGGATGCAGGTCACCACGTTCACCTACCTGTGCGATGTGGATGAGACCAATGGTGCGACGGCCGCTGTGCCGAAGCGATTTTCGGCGAACATCCCGCTTGGCCAACGACGAACCGAGCCCGGCGATCTGCGCGACCGCGAGGTCTTGGCCTGCGGCAAGGCCGGCACCACGCTCGTCTATTCGACCGAGGTCTTCCACCGGGGGACGTCAATGACATCGCCAACCGCCTCGCGCTTCACCGTGCTGGCGGACTACAAGGCCGCCGATGCCAGTTGGACCAACAAGCACGCCTTCGGCCACCTCGGACAGCGACCCGAAATGATCGAGTTCGTGACCAACGTGGATCCCGCCACGCGCACCCTGCTCGACATTCCGGCGCCGGGTCATCCCTACTGGACCGAGCAAACCATCGACGACATGGAAGTGCGCTACCCCGGCATCGACATGGCTCCGTATCGGGCTGCGCAACACTGATCCGTCCCCAGCGGCGAATCGAACGAGCGACCGCGATCGTGGTGTATGATTGGTGTATGTCACGCACCAACGTGGATATCGACGACGACGCGTGCGCCCAGGTCATGCGGATGTACCACCTCGACAGCAAGCGCGAGGCCATCAACCTGGCGTTGCGCAAGCTGGCCGTGGTCCCCATGACCAAGGCCGAGGCGCTGGCGATGCGCGGCTTCTGGAAAGACCGACCGCTCGACGATCCGATCGTGCTCGACGACGACGCGTTACACCATTGGCGAGCTGATGCTGATTGCTGATACGTCAGCCTGGGTCGAATGGCTCCGCCAACGAGAAAGCCCAGCGGACCTTGCGCTCGACCAGGCGTTCGGTAACGACCTGCTGGTTCTGCTCGAGCCGATCAAGGCCGAGTTGCTCATCGGTGCCCGCGATCGAGCAGAGGTCGGCACACTGCGACGACTCCTGGAGACGGTCGACTTCGAACTCGTGTACCCGCGCGACGACTTCGAATCAGCGACCGAGCTCTTCCACATTGCTCGCCAGCGCGGTGTCACCATTCGCGGTTTGACGGACTGTCTGATCGCGGCCATGGCAATCCGGCTCGGACTTCCGATCCTCCACCACGATCACGACTTCGCCCGACTGGCGCCCGTGATCGATCTGCAAGAGGCACCCGGCTCGCTTGTTCTGACTTGATCGATGCAACTCACCCGGATCGCCGAGCGTGATGGTTGGTGGTGCTGGCTGTGCGGTGACGCCATCGATCCGATAAACCAACGTGTGGACGGCACTTGCCCGGCTGGCACCGCGACCTGGCGCAGCCAAGGTCATCACCCCTAGCCGCACGCGGAGCCGGCAAGCAGCACGCCACGATCCGCATTGCTCGCGACGTTCGTCGTATCGTCGCCCAGGATGGCAACGCTGCAGCTCGAGGGTGACCCAACCGATGTCGGCATGTCGGCCGAGCGACTCGCTCGAATCGACACCCACTTCCAAAAGTACGTCGACGACGGGAGGCTGCCGGGCTGGTTGATCAGCGTCAGCCGTCGCGGCAAGCTCGTGCATCTGTCGACGTACGGCCACCGCGATGTCGAGGCCGCGATGCCCGTCGAGACCGACACGCTGTGGCGAATCTTCTCGATGACCAAGCCGATCACCGCGGTGCTGGCGTTGCAGCTGTGGGAGGAGGGTGCGTTCGAACTGAACGACCCTGTGTATCGCTACATCCCGGCGTTCAGGAACCAGAAGGTGTGGCGAGCCGGCAGCTCGACCGCACCGATCCTCGATCCGATCGTGGAGAAGATGCGCTTGTGGCACCTGTTCTCGCACACCAGCGGGCTCACCTACGGATTCATGTTCGCTCATCCGGTCGACGAGCTGTATCGCAAGGCTGGCTTCGAGTGGGGCATGCCCCGCGACCTGGATCTCGAAGCGGTCGTCGACAGGTGGGCCTCGCTTCCACTGCTGTTCCAGCCGGGTACGGAATGGAACTACTCCGTCGGTCTCGATGTGCTCGGTCGAGTACTGGAAGTCATCACCGGCCAGCGACTCGACGAGCTTCTGCGAACACGTCTGCTCGAACCGCTCGGCATGAACGACACGACGTGGTTCGTCGACAAAGCCCACGCACCTCGCCTGGCCGGGTTGTACGGCGTAGATCCGCAGACCCGAAAAGCAGCGCGGATGGATGCCATGGACCGCGGCACGTTGCGCGAGCCGAAGGCCCACGGCGGTGGCGGAGGGCTGGTCAGCAGCGCACACGACTACCACCGATTCACGCAGATGCTGCTGCGCGGCGGCGAGCTCGACGGCGTACGGATCCTGTCGCCCGGCACCGTGAAGTACATGGCCAGCAACCACCTGCCAGGCGGCGTCGACCTGACCGCCTTTGCCCGGCCGCTGTTCGCCGAGACGACGTTCGATGGCGTTGGGTTTGGTCTCGGTGTCAGCGTGACGATCGATCCGGTGAAGGGCCGCGTCCCCGGCAGCGTCGGAGAGTATGCCTGGGGCGGCGCAGCAAGCACGGCGTTCTGGATCGACCCGGCCGAAGATCTGGTGGTGCAGTTCTTCACCCAGCTGCTGCCCAGCAGCACGCACCCGATCCGCAGTCAGCTCAAGCAACTCGTGTACCAGTCGATCATCGCCTGACAGCCAACTCGCAGCAGGCCACTACTGTCCGACCATGCAGCTTTCCGACCTGTGCATCTTCACCGAACCCCAGCAAGGCGCGTCATATGACACCTTGCTGACGCTCGCTCAACGCGCCGAGGCACTGGGCTACGGCGGGTTCTTCCGTAGCGATCATTACCTGAAGATGGGTGACGTCAATGGTCTGCCGGGCCCGACCGACGCATGGGTCACGCTTGGCGGGCTAGCTCGCGAAACATCGACGATTCGCCTGGGAACCCTGGTTTCGCCGGTCACGTTTCGCGGTCCGGGGCTGCTGGCGATCAGCGTCGCCCAAGTCGACCAGATGAGCGGCGGGCGCATCGAGCTGGGCATCGGTGCAGGTTGGTACGAGGCCGAACACAGCGCATACGGATTCGACTTCCCCGATGCACCTGGGCGTTTCGACAAGCTGACCGATCAACTGGCGATCATCGACGGCCTGTGGAACACGCCGCTGGGCGAGATGTTCAGCTACTCCGGCAAGGTGCACAGCGTGACGAATTCGCCCGGCTTGCCAAAGCCTGTGCAGCAGCCGCTTCCGATCATCATCGGTGGCGGTGGCAAGAAACGGACACCGGCGCTGACCGCCCGATACGCCGCGGAGTGCAACGCCTCGTTCGCGCCCGTCGAGACGTTCAGCGAACGTAAGCAACGGGTTGAGGAAGCTTGCGCGGCAATCGATCGCAAACGGCCGATGCGCTACTCGGTAGCACTCGTGGCATGCGCGGGAGCGACAGAAGCCGACGTCACGCGGCGTGCCAGCGCGATCGGACGCGACCCAGCCGAGCTTCGCAAGAACGGTGCTGCCGGCACAGCAGAAGAGACCGCAGCAGCAGTTCGCAAGTACATCGATGCCGGCGCCAACCGGGTGTACTTCCAGATCCTGGATCTGTCAGATCTCGATCATGTCGACTTCATCGCCAACGAGGTCGCGCCGCTGCTCGCCTGAACGGCGAACGAAGACCAGGCCTGGTTGGCCGACGACGTCAGGTCGGCGTACGTCACTTGGGCGCCGAGCCCGCGGTCGTCGAGCTCCGCCAGCACTTCCGTGCCACGCACCATCACAGCTTTCGTCCACACTTCCGCCCACGCCGCTGTACCCGCGATGACGGTCGCGGCCACGATCTGACGGGCGTGATGAGCCGGCCGCTGAGTCGCCGGATCGAGCAGGTGGTGAACAGGTTCACCGTCGTCGCCAAGCCAGCGGCGACGCAGGGTTCCCGACGTGGCAACGCCACCTTCGATCATCGCCAGTTGCCCGCACTCCAGTTCGTCATCCGACGGGTCGGCAATACCGATCAGCCAACCGCCCGCTTGTGGCGACGCGCCGCGAACGGCGACATCGCCGCCAATTGAAACCGAGACGCCATCGGCACCTGCTGCCAGCAGTTGACCGGCGACCAGATCGGCGGCAAGGCCTTTTCCGATTCCACCGGCGTCGAGGCATTGCCCGCTGGGTGCGCGCACGAGGTTCCGTTCGCGATCGATCCACATCTGTTCGAGGTCGCTGCGGGCCAACGCACCGGAGGGCAGCGACGTAACTGCAGCAGGATCATGCCAGCTCGCCGCGTAGCCGAGACCCGCCAACGGGGCGAGCAGGGTCGGATCGAACGCGCCGGCGGTGACACGCCAGCCGTCGAGCATGGCCTGCAGCAAAACCACCGTCGCCGGGTCGACGTGGACGGTCGACCCGGCGGCGTGGTTCAGGCGGCTGATGTCGCTGTGGGACGTGAAGCGACTCCAGCACTGTTCGAGGTGGTCGATCGACGTTCTGGCCAGATCGAGCAAGGCCATCGGGCCGCCGACGAGGACGACATCGACGGAACATCCCATGGCTCGCCAGGACCCGGCGCGAACATTGTCGACCATCTGATTCAGCCTGAAGACTTGGTGACGGTGTTGGAAGGAGTGCGACCCGCGTTCGGCGCCGGCAACTGCACGACTGGCGTGGCCCCGGGGATGACGACCGGAACAGAAGTAGTCGGGCCCGTCACTGCCCTCTCGTCGTCGTCAGTCACCTGCGAGGTGGTACGAGGTACCACAGGAATCGACGGTGGTGCCGTGGTGGTTGGCGACTGCGAGGTCTGGGCAGCTTCGGTCTGTGTGCGCCAGCCCATCGCAGTGACCATTCCGAACAGGGCTGTGGTCGACAGTCCTGCGGCGAGGATCTTCGCGGCATGAGCCTGCTTGCCGCGCTTGTTCTCGGTAGGTTTGCGCAGCGCGGCGAGCCGCTCGGCCGCCGTCGGGCCGGTTGAGCCAGGTGCTGGCAACCCGGGGTCGATCGAGTCAGTCATCGCTGCCCTCGCCTCCACTGTCGTCGCTACCGCCGCCGTGGTTGTCTTCAACGGGGATGCTCGCGCTCGACGCGTCGTCGGATTCGGTCGATGTCGTGACAACACCGAACACCAGATTGGCGTGGAACTGGGCTTCGAGGTTGCCGGACTGGAGCTTGATCTCGACGTTGGTCGCATCCTGATTCTCTGACTCTGCGAGAACCCAGCCAGCGGCGTGAGTCACGTTGACGACCGTCAGCACGTCGCCCGCAGTATCGAGGGTCACCGAACCTGCGGTACCGATCGCATACACCGCTTGAGTCGCGGTTGCGGCAGCGCCAGCAGCCGGAGCGGCGGACCCTGTGGCAGCCGCGGCCGCCGGAATCGTCTGCTCGTTCTGCGGTGCCGTGTTGACGGCCACGCCCGAGGGGGCGGTGCTGCCGCCGAGCACCTGAGTGTTCACCAAGGCAGCGGCCGAGCCGGCCACCAATACCCCGGCGACTGAGATCATCATCGCGATTCGTGTTTTCATCTTCCGGCCTCTTCCGTCGCGGCGATCATGTGCATCGCCTGCACGTCAAGGTACGGCGACACCTCCCAAGGGACGGCCGGGGAATATCCAAGATTTGTCCAAGAACGGCGTCGGCACCGGGTGAACTTGTCACAATGACAGCGTGAAGCTGCTGCTCGTGGAGGACGACAAGGCCATCGCCGACACGTTGGTCGAGGGTCTCGCCGCCGCAGGGCACACCGTGGTGCATGTCGCAACCGGAGCAGGCGCTCTCGCCGAACGGGACTACGAATTGGTGCTGCTCGACCTCGGTCTGCCCGATATGGACGGGCGTGATGTCTGCCGGGAGCTGCGACAACGATCGGTAACACCCATCATCATGCTCACCGCGCGGAGCGAAGAGTTCGATCGCGTTCTGGGACTCGAACTCGGTGCCGACGACTACGTCACCAAACCGTTCAGCCTTCGCGAGCTCGTTGCCCGGATTCGAGCTGTCAGCAGGCGGACCAACGACGGTCAGTCGCCAACCGACGATCGCGATCTGGGTGCGCCACAGGCTGTTGGGCCGATGGAACTGGACCGGCGTACGCGACGGGTGCGGATCGACGGTGAGGAAATCGGCCTCACCGCCAAGGAGTTCGACCTGTTGGCGTTCCTGGCCAACGACGTGGGCGCAGTTCACACGCGCACCGAGATTCTCGAGACGGTGTGGGATGCCCATTGGTACGGCCCGACCAAGACGGTGGATGCTCACGTTGCCTCGCTGCGCAAGAAGCTCGGCGATCATTCATGGATCGAGGCGGTACGCGGCGTGGGCTTCCGGTTGGAACCTCCGTCGTGAGATGGCGATTGATCGCCGCATTCGTCGGCGTCACGATTGTCATCCTCGCCGCCCAGGACATCCCGTTGGGCCGGTATCTGCGGCGGGTCGAAACCGAGCGCGCTGTGGCCAGCATCGAGCGCGATGCGTTCATCCTTGCCGGGAGCTCGGAGGGTGTCCTGTCGGGCGAGGCGGCACAGGATCCCAACGCACTACAAGTCACCGCCGACGTCTACGCGGCGCGGACGAAAGCCAACGTTGTTGTGACCGATGCGTCTGGTGTCGCGGTCGCCGTGTCCGGCGACGAGGCACGGCTCGGGGAGGACTATTCCACTCGGCCGGAGATAGCCACGGCACTGACCGGTAGCCCCACATCGGGGCGCCGACCATCGGAGACGCTCGGCGAAGACATCGTGTACGTCGCGGTGCCCGTTCTATCGGGAGCGCTTCCGGTCGGCGTAGTTCGACTCACCTATCCGGCGTCGACCATCGACGACCGCGTGTCGGTCAAGGTTCGAGGAATCCTGGCGGTCGGATTGATCTCGTTGGCGACGGCTGCCCTGGCAGCCGCACTGATGGCCGCAACGATCGTGCGACCAATACGACGCCTGCAACGAGCCACCGAAAGCGTGGCTGCTGGTGACTTCGAGAGCCGAGCTGTGATCGATGAGGGCGCGCCGGAGATCCGTGGTCTTGCGAGTTCGTTCAACACGATGACCGAGAAGATCTCGACACTTGTCGAACGACAGCGCAGCTTCGCCGGCGACGCCTCACACCAACTGCGCACACCGCTCACCGCATTGCGGCTACAGCTCGAGCGTGCTGCAGTGAACATCGATGCAGATCCGGTCGCCGCCAGACGCGACATCGAGGCAGCGAGCGAAGAAACCGAACGGCTCCAGCGTCTGGTCGAGGGTCTATTGATGTTGGCGCGCGCCGGCCAGGATGCGGTGGCGACCGAGACGATCGACGTTGCCGACATCGTCACGGAACGCGCTGCGATCTGGGCGCCACTCGCGGACGAACGCGGTGTCACGTTGTCGGCCAGCGCGATTGCCAGCCTGTCGGCGCGAGCCGTGCCGGGCGTTCTCGAACAGATCGTCGACAACTACATCGACAACGCCCTCAATGCCAGCGGACCCGGCAACGAGATCATGGTGTCGGCGGTTGCCGCGGACGGATGGGCGACGGTCCATGTCACCGATCGCGGGCCCGGAATGCCAACAGACCAGCTGCAGCACGCGTTCGATCGGTTCTGGCGAGCATCGAACGCCGGTCACGAGGGCTCTGGGCTCGGCCTGGCAATCGTGCGGCAACTGGCCGAAGCCAGCGGCGGTGATGTTGCCCTGGCCAACCGGGCCGGCGGCGGGCTCGACGCGAGCGTTCGACTGCCGCGGGCCTAACCGTATCTGTTGTCTATTTCCGCAGGGCCACGAAGCGGTTCAGCAACAGATCGAGGTGACCCCACGTGATGCAGTAGTTGCTGTCGTACCCCCCGCTGTGATGCACCGAGTGGTGCTCCTTCGACAACACGACGCCGCGTCGCTGGGCGACAGCGACCAGACGCGGCACCGTGGGCATATGCGCCCATTTGTGCAACTGATTGGTCATGATCACCCCGCCAACGAGACCAACGACGAAGACCCCCCAATACGGGTGCCCAGCGACATCGAGGAAGAAGAACACGGGAATGATCACGGGCAGGCACACGAACACGTTGTCGGCGTTGACGGCGATGAAATCGCCTTTGGTCATCGCCATCGGATCCACATGATGGTCGCGGAACGGCTTGACGAACTTCTGCCCAATCACCGGTGTTTCCGGTGAACCGAAGTTGTCGAGCAGGAAGTGGACGATTCCCGAGGCCAGATCGGCAATGGCATAGGCGGCCAGAACGAGGCCGACGATGAGGAGTCCGACCGGCCACGACAGGCGGTCACCGACCTCGACAGCAACTCGACGAGCGAGCGCAGCGGCGAAGCCGATGAATGCGCCGACAGAGATGAGTTCGAAAACTCGGTGGCTCGTCGGGTAGTCGTAGGAACCGAGCACCCTTGGATCATTACCTGCCCATAACCGAGATCGCTACCCGAGTAGCGGTGAGGCGCGCCGCAACTGGGTCACGCTGGGCATGCCAGCCACCAGTGCGCCGCCAACAGTTCCGCAACGAGTACCTCGGTGAGCAGGGCGACGATCGAGTCTTCGTCGCCGGGATACCGGACGCTGGCCGCGATTCCGTCCGGCTCGGCACCCACGGTCACCACATGGCTGCGACGGTCGGACATCCACTGCAAGGCGTCGGCGTCGAAGCGCGAACCGGCAAAGAGCAGGGCGCGATAGTCCATGGTTTTCGTCAGGTAGACGTCGACATGGTTCCAATCACCGGTCTCGCAACCATCTGCGGCGCGCCGCGGGCCTTCGCGAATCATCAATGAACCTTGCAGGGCCGAACCGATCCGCTCTGCCGGCGCCAGCAGCCACAGGCCCTCTGTGCCCTCGATCGATTCGATCACCGGCGGCATCCAGCCATCGCGTCGGTCCAGCAGGTACGCGATCGCGGCGGCACTGCGGCGGACGCGTTCGCCGAGACGCAACTCGACGCCGGCGAGTCGTTGTTCGAGTGCCAACAACGCGACCAGCGTGTGCAGATAGCTGCGGCAAGCAACACCGCCGGTCTCGACACCGGCGTTCATCAGGACGATGTGCTCCGTCGGCAGCGACGCCGATGCATCGTTGGTGAGCGCGACGGTTCGACTCACGCCGGCGTGAGCGGCCAACAGAGCGACGGTCTCGACGCTCGCCCCAGAGGCCGTGATGCCGATAACTGTGAGATGCGGCGACGGCGGAAACGTGGCCTCGACGGATGCCACCTCGGCAACGGCCACAATGCCGTGCCGGCGCAAACGCCGCGCGGCCACGTCGGCAGCGAACCACGACGAACCCATCCCGGTCAGCACGATTGGTCCGTCGCCGACGTCCGGCCACGACGGGAGATCGTCGAGCAACGCCAGCAGCATGGCCGGCTTCGCTTCGAGATCGGCGAGGAAGGCAGCCGGGTCCACGACGCCGAACCTACCGGCCATCCGGTCGCCGGCGCCGAGATGGTCCGTTGCAGACCGTTCTGCCGCGCGCGCTACCTGAGACCGATCAGCGTCGGCAACGCAGCGTCAGCTACGTAGCGCCAGTGCGGAAGGTGATGGATCGAGTATGCGTATTCGTGCAGTTCCTGGGCCACGCGAAACGCCATCAGCAGGTCGTCGTCGACAGCATGGGCGACCGAATACGCGCCGAGCGCCGCAGTGGTAGCCGTGCGCGTGAAGCGATCGACGTCGTCGGCCCGATCGGGTCGTCGTCGCTTGACGACGACCGCGCCAACATGCTCGATCGACTGGACCATCGAGGCAACGTCGCGCAGCGGTGATTGCGATCGTGATCTGTCGTCGAGGTCCTGAAGCGGGTTGCCGTCGAAATCGGTGAGCAACATCGTCTCGCCGGCGCGTAGGAACTGACCGGCGTGAAGATCTCCGTGGATGCGATGACCCGGCATCTCGCCAGCGTCGATCAGCGGTTGCAACACGGTCGCGACGCGTCGCTTGTCGAGCCACTCCAAGCCATCGAGCCGGCTGACTGCCAGGCGCATGTCGGCCATCGCCTGCTCGGCCACTCCGTCGAGCGCGATCATCGAAGGCTGCATGTCGGCGAGCGCACCGTGCAACCGAGCACTGATGGCACCCATCCGTTGCGCGGAGCCCTCGAGGTGGTCGAAGACCAATCGGTCTTCGAGCCACTCCACGACATCGTCGACGTACCAGTCCCAACCGTCCAATGCATCAGGCAAGTACGACGTGACGATCGCATGCACCACGCCGTCGCGTTCGTCGACGCCAACGAACGCCGGCATCTCGTCGAAGCCGGATGCCACGAGATGGCGAATCAGCTCAACCCCGGGATGAGGGGCCGGCACCGGAGGGACGAGCCACTTGACGACGACGGACTCGTCAACGACGACGCTGACATTGGTCTGATCGACCGTGATCGGCCGTTCGATCGAACACGGTCGGCCGAGCAACCGTGCTGCCAGTTCCATCGAGGCGCCCGGAGTCACGCTAGAACGGTAGCCATGGCCACCTTCTTGTTCATGCCGGAGAGCGCCTACGGGCCGACCAACAACTGCATCGGGATCGGCAACATCTTGCGCGGGCGCGGTCACACGGTCGTGTTCGCCGCCGAGGCGTCGTGGGCCGGTCGCTTGGAGCCGCTGGGCTTCGTCGAGGATCTCGTCGATCTCGCTCCGCCTCCCCCACCGGACGCGCCGGAGCAGGCCGCCGGACAGTTCTGGACGGATTTCATTCGTGACACCAAGCCGGTGTTTCGCACGTCGACGTTCGAACAACTCAGCGGCTTCATGCAGCCGACATGGCAAGCCCTGATCGACGGGGCGATGTATTGCGAGCCGCAGTTGAAAGAGATCATCGAGCGTCAGCGACCGGACGTGATCATCGAGGACAACGTCAACTGCTTTCCGGCACTCACCACATCGGGCGTGCCGTTCGTGCGTATCGTCAGCTGCCAACCGCTGGAGATGAAAGGGATGGAGATCCCGCCCGCGTACAGCGGGCTTCCTGCCGACGATCGCAGCGAATGGGATGCGTTCCGCGCTGAGTTTGACCGCACCCACCGACCCACATGGCAGGCATACAACGAGTGGGTGCAGTCGTGCGGGGCGCAGCCTCTCGCCGACCTCGAGTTCATTCACGAGAGTGACACGCTCAACCTGTACACCTATCCGGAGGTGATCGACTACACCGATCGCCGTCCGCTCGGTCCCAGCTGGCATCGGCTCGATTCGTCTGTGCGGGCAACCGACGCGCCGTTCGAGGTGCCCAGCGAACTCGGGCCCGCCAAATCTGGCGGCAGTGCATTGATCTATCTGTCGCTCGGATCGCTCGGCTCGGCGGACGTGGATCTGATGCAGCGTCTCATCGACGTCCTCGGCCGCACTCCCCACCGGTACATCGTGTCGAAGGGTCCGCTCCACGACACGTTCGATCTGCCGTCGAACATGTGGGGAGCGCAGCAGGTGCCTCAGACCAATGTGCTGCCAGAGGTTGATCTAGTGATCACC
The DNA here is from genome assembly GCA_016650435.1 of Ilumatobacteraceae bacterium. The sequence goes on along the minus strand of JAENVT010000276.1, from coordinate 238 downwards.
CACGGCGGCAACAACACGACGACCGAGTCGTTCCACTTCGGCAAGCCGATGGTGCTGTTACCGCTGTTTTGGGATCAGTACGACAATGCCCAACGGGTCCACGAGACCGGGTACGGCGTGCGGCTTTCGACGTACGCCTTCGACGACGCCGAACTTGTCGGGGCAGTCGATCGGTTGCTCGCCGACGATGCGTTGCAGACTCGAATGGCGGCGAACGCTGCGGTGATTCGCTCGCGAG
>JAENVT010000275.1 GCA_016650435.1 Ilumatobacteraceae bacterium | reverse complement strand
TGCGGGGGAGATGGTCGAAGTACTGGCTGATCCGGCCCTCCACGAATTCACCGGCAGCGAACCAGCAACGCTCGACGAGCTTCGCGATCGGTACCGGTCACTGGCAGGCGGTTCGGGGCGAGGCGACGAGCGATGGCTCAACTGGATCGTCCGCCGCCGCGCCGACAACGCAGCGATCGGCACTGTGCAGGCCACGGTGATGAATCCCGACCAAAGACCACAGGCCTTCGTGGCGTGGACGATTGGTGTTGGCTGGCAGCGGCAGGGGTACGCAACGGAGGCGACCATTGCGCTCGTTCAATGGCTGGCAGATCGTGGCGCCGACTCGATCGTCGCTCACATTCATCCGGACCATGTGGCATCGGCCAGCGTCGCGGCCCGAGCGGGCCTGCGACCAACATTGGATGTCGTCGACGGCGAGACCGTGTGGTGTTTGCCGCGGCCGAATGATCAGTCGGTGTAACGCCTGGCGTTGGGCCGCTTGCCCTTCAGCAGGGTGCCCCGCAACGACGCGATGACGTCGTCGACTCGCGCCTCAGGAACTCCAACGATCGAGAACTGCTCGGTGATCTTGATCGGACCAATCTCACGTCCACTGAGGTTGCTCTCGTTGGCGATCAAGCCCACGAGATCGCCGGGGCGAATGCCGCCCTTGCGCCCGAGGCCGACGTAGATGAAGCCCGTGCCAACCGTGCCGCCACCGCGATGGTTTGGTGATGCCGATCGTGGACCCTTGTGCGCGGGACGGTCGCCCCGATCGGGCCGGTCTGGCCGCGGGCCACGATCAACTTTGTGGGAGAAGTCGGGAATCTCTGCCTCGTCGACTGTCGCTCCACCGGCCTCGTGGGCCAACTTCACGGCGGCGAGCGCGATCGTGCGCATGTTGTGGTCGCCGGCCAACGCGTTGAGCACGTCGTTGTAGTCGTCGAGGTCGTCGGATGCCAGTGCTTCGCGAACGGCACTGACGGTCTGCTCGATCTGGCGGGCTCGGAGATCGGCGACGGTGGGAACACGCTCGATCGCAATCTTTTGTTTGGTCAACTTCTCGATGTTGAACAGCAAGCGTTGCTCGCGTGGCTCTGCGAGCGTGATGGCAACGCCTTGGCGTCCGGCGCGGCCAACGCGGCCAATCCGGTGGACGTAGCTTTCGGCTGCGGACGGCACGTCGTAGTTGACGACGTGGGTCAACGTGTCGACGTCGAGCCCGCGGGCCGCAACATCGGTCGCGACCAACAGCTCGGCGGTGCCGTCACGAAGCCGTCCCATCACCCGGTCACGTTGCGGTTGATCCATGCCGCCGTGCAATGCCTCGGCGCGGTAGCCGCGTCCGTTCATCGTCTCGGTCAGTTGGTCGACCTCGATGCGGGTGCGACAAAACACCAGCGTGGCCTGTGGGCCTTCGATGTCGAGAATTCGACCCAATGCCGCCGGCTTGTGCGAACGCTGGACCATGTACGCGCTCTGGCGAACCAGCGCCGTGCCGGGCTGGGTGTCGCCGCGGCCGATCTGGATGCGGACGGGATCACGTTGGTACTTGCGCGCCAATGCGTTGATGCGAGCCGGCATCGTCGCCGAGAACAGCACTGTTTGTCGCTCCACGGGTGTTGCCTGAAGAATCGAATCGATGTCATCAGCAAAGCCCATGTCGAGCATCTCGTCGGCCTCATCGAGAATCACCGTTCGGATCGATCCGAGGTGCAATGACCCACGGCCGATGTGGTCGAGTGCCCTTCCGGGTGTCGCCACGACGATGTGCACCCCGCGATCGAGGGCCTGCAGCTGGCGAAAGATCGGCTGACCGCCGTAGATCGGTGTGACCTTGACGCTGAGCTCGCGGCCGTATCGGAAGATGGCCTCGCTGACTTGCATGGCCAGTTCGCGAGTCGGCACGAGCACCAGCGCGATCGGAACGACCTTGGCCGAGGTGTCGATCATCTGCAGCGCGGGCAGTGCGAACGCAGCGGTCTTGCCGGTGCCGGTCGCTGCCTGCCCAAGCAGATCTCGCCCGGCCAGCAGGAGTGGAATCGTTTGACGTTGGATCGGAGTGGGTTCTTCGTATCCGAGATCGTTGATGGTCTTCAACAGCTCTGGGCGAAGTCCAAGAGTGTCGAACCCGTCGCCTTCGGCTGTCTCGGGTGAATCTTCTTGCTGGCCACTGGCGTCGTGGTCGGTCATGACGGCTGAACTCTCGTTAGTGAATGTTCAACGATAGAAGCCAGAACACCGAAACAGGCGTGATGGGTTACTGGTGAGCGGCAAGCGCCGCGGCGACTTCGGCCACGATCTGCGCCGACGTGGCGCCGGGGGTGAGCACGGCAGCGACGCCCAGTTCTTTGAGCTTGGCGATGTCGGGCTCCGGCACGATGCCGCCGACAATGACCGGGATGTCGACGCCGCGCAAACGTGTTTCGTTGACGACAAGCGGAGCAAGCGTCATGTGCGCACCCGACAACATCGACAGACCGATTGCGTCGACGTCCTCGTCGACGGCCGCTGCCGCAACGGTCGCTGGCGTCTGAAACAGACCCGTGTAGATCACTTCGTACCCGGCGTCGCGCAGTATGCGCGCGACGACTTTGATGCCGCGGTCATGGCCGTCGAGGCCGACCTTGGCGATCAGGATCCGCTGGCCAGGCATCAGATTGCCATCGTGTTCGGCATTAGATTGCCATCGTGTTCGGCATCAGATTGTCGGTACTTCGACGTGTCGCCCGAACACGGTTCCCAGCGACGCCATCACTTCACCAAGTGTGGCGTACACGCTGACAGCATCGATCAGCGCAGGCATCAGGTTGATCTCCGGATCGGCGGCCTCTGCCTCGACGCGTCGTAACACTGCATCAACGGCGACCTGGTCGCGTGATTCGCGCACCTGCCCGAGGCGTTTGAGTTGGCGCGACTCGTCCTCGTTGGTGATCTGCAGCAGGGGAATCTGTGCGTCTTCGCTGCCTTCGGTGAAACCGTTGACGCCGACGACGATCCGACGCCCCGTGTTGAACCGCTGCTCGAGGTCGTAGGCAGAGTCAGCGATCTTGCCCTGGAACCAGTTGTCCTCGATGCCTTTGATCGCACCCTCGAGCATCGAACCGCCACCCAGTTCGTCGAGGTAGGCGAACAGTTCCTCGGCCTCGCGTTCGACCTCGTCGGTGAGCTGTTCGACGTACCACGAGCCACCGAGCGGATCGGCCACGTGTGCGACATTGGTCTCGTGGGCGATCACCTGTTGGGTGCGCAGAGCGATGCGCGCGGTCTTCTCGGTGGGTAGAGCCATCGCTTCATCCATCGAATTCGTGTGCAGCGATTGCGTTCCGCCGAGCACGCCCGCTAGTGCCTCGATTGCGGTGCGGACGATGTTGACCTCGGGCTGTTGCGCGGTCAGCGACACACCGGCTGTCTGGGTGTGGAACCGCAACTGCAACGAACGCTCCAACGTGGCGCCGTAGCGCTCGCGTAGCCAACGTGCCCAAATTCGGCGGGCAGCGCGGTACTTGGCGATCTCTTCGAAGAAGTCGATGTGGGCGTTGAAGAAGAACGACAACCGTGGCGCGAACGAGTCGACCGGAAGACCGGCCTGCATCGCCAGTTCGACGTAGGCGAAACCGTTGGCGAGTGTGAACGCCAACTCCTCGACTGCCGTCGAGCCCGCTTCGCGGATGTGGTAGCCGGAGATCGAAATCGAATGCCAACGCGGCATCTCCGCGGCCGTGAACTTGATCGTGTCGCGCACCAACCGCATCGACGGGCGTGGCGGGAACACGAACTCCTTCTGCGCCTGGTACTCCTTCAAGATGTCGTTCTGCAACGTGCCACCCAGCAGAGCACGACTGACCCCGGCCTTCTCCGCCTGCGCCACATACATCGCAAAGATCACCGCCGCTGGGGAATTGATCGTCATCGACGTCGTCGTCGTGTTGAGATCGATACCCGCGTACAGGTCTTCCATATCGGCCAACGAGTCGACCGCCACACCGCAACGACCGACCTCGCCCAACGCCATCGGGTGATCCGAATCGATCCCT
>JAENVT010000274.1 GCA_016650435.1 Ilumatobacteraceae bacterium | reverse complement strand
CTTGATGAACTCCACCCACACCTTGGCTTCGACGGTGTACGACGGAATCCCGCCGGTCGTCCACGGGAAGTTCTTGGGATCGCCCCAAGCGGGGAATCCGGTACCGACGAGCGCTTGCGGAACACACGCGTCCGCGTGCAGTTGGCGCGTGCCGGCCACGTTCGGCGTGCCGACCTGGAACACCGAGGCGAAGATCTTGTCGCCTTCGATCGCTTCCTGAACTGCCGGAGCCGACTTCGACGGGTCATACGCATCGTCCTTTGTGACGACTTCTATCTGGTGGCCGTCGACCCCGCCCTGCTCCTTGTTGATCTTGTCGAAGTACACCTTCATGCCCTGACCGATCACACCGAACCCGGCCAGCGGACCAGTCTGGGGTCCGATGAAGCCGATCTTGATCGTTGAACCGGCGGCCAACGCGGTGGTGGTGTCCGCGGGACAGTTGTCGGTCGGGACCTTGAATGCCGCCGCGGCGGCCTCGGTCGTGGGCGCAGCGGTCTCGGCCACTGTTGATGCAGTGGTCTCCGCGGTGGTAGCCGCCGTGGTGTCGGCGGACGCAGCCGCCGTGGTCGCCACACCAGCGGTATTGCTGGCCGTCGTGCTGGTGTTGCTGTCACTGCCACAGGCGGCGGCGATGACCGACAGACAGACTGCCGCTGCAACCCCGAGTCGGGTTCGGGTTGAACGTTGTCTCATTGGTACCTCTCCCTTTTTACTGTTTGTTGAACACTTGCGATGGCGATGTCAGGTTGGTCTGGATGAATCGGCGGTGGGCCGCGCTGCGACGGTCGCGGTTGTCGGAAACTCCTCAGGGGCCGGCAGGCGGGGAACGAATACGATCAACTTCGACCGCAGCTGGCGAATCCCGTAGACGATGCCGTGCGGCATGAAGAAGATGATGAGTACGAGGATGACTCCGAACAGGATTCCCGCTTGCGGTCCCTCGAGCTTGCCGAGGATCGGCCACTTGACTTCGAACGCCCAGTACGGCAGCCATTCGACGAGCACCCCGCCGATCGCCGGTCCGAGGATCGTTGCCACACCTCCGATGACGAGACCAGCGATGAATTCAATGGAGCGCTGCAGTCCGAACGTGTCGGGGCCGATCGTCGTCGACGCGAGAGCGAAGCATCCTCCGCCGATCGAGGTGACAAGGGCGCTGGTAGCAAACGCAAGCACCTTGTACTGCGCCGGATAAACGCCCGACACAGCTGCGCCGGTTTCGTTGTCACGCATGGCGATCATGCCGCGGCCAACGGAGCTGCGGATCAGGTTCGAGGTCAGCACGAACAGAACGATCGCGATGACGAAGACGGTCGTGAAGACCCAGTCGTTGGTGGTCCAACTGTTTGGTGCCCACGAGGGTGGGTTCCAGTGAAAGCCGTGCTTCGTAGTCACGTCACCGCTGCTGATGACCTTGCCGTTGCTGCCTCCCGTGAGGCTGGCGAAGTCGACCCCGAAGAAGTTGTCGGATTTGACGATCGCCGGGAATGCGAGCGCGAGCCCGAGTGTGATCAACGACAGGTAGAGCCCTCGTATTCGCAGCGCCGGAACGCCGATCACTGCGCCAACGAGGAAGCCGAGTGCCCCGGCGACAGGCAGTGTTGCCAAGAACGGCCAGCCGTGGTCGGCGATCAAGATCATCGTCGTGTATGCGCCGATTCCGAAGAAGGCCGAATGACCGATCGAGATCTGACCCGAGTAGCCGGTCACAATGTTCAAGCCGAGGATCGCCACCGCAAGAGTCACCGCGACCGCCCAGCGGATGGCACTGAAGTTCGCAAGCACGCTGACGACGTAGAAGTAGAAGCCAAAGACGGCCAGCACACCCACGAGTTGCAAGGCGCGATGCGTCGGCGACTTGCGCTCGACGACGAACGGTAGCGAGCTCATACCCGCTCCACCCGTTTCGATCCGAACAGACCCTGTGGTCGGAAGTACAGGACGATCAGGATCACCAACAACACCATCACGAGCGACAGCTCGCTGCCGACGAAGGTAAACAGCGCCGGAGTGAACGTCTCGACGACCCCGACGAGCAGACCTCCGACGACAGCACCCTTGATGGAGTCGAACCCGCCGACACATGCCGACGCGAAACCGAACAAGAGCACTGCCGCCATGAAGTTGAAATCGAGAACATTGCGGTACTGCGCAATGATTGCGCCGGCGATCGCACCGATTCCCGCGGCCAACGCCCAGCCCAACATCAACATGCGTTTGACCGGGATGCCGACGATCAGCGACGACTCGGAATTCGCGGCGACGGCACGGTAGGCAAGGCCGAGCTTGGTTCGCTTCAGCAGCAGGTTGAGCAAGGTCACCAACACAATGACCGTCGCCCATACCCCGATCGCTTTGTACGTGACGAAGAAGTGCGGCAAGCGGTTGGTGATGATGTCGATCTTGTCGTTGAGGTGACCTGGAAACGGCGCCGGGATCGGCGTCTTTGGTTGCGTCCCCCAAATTGTGGCCGCGCCGCCGTTGAGGATGAAGAACAGACCGAGTGTGAGGATCACCGGTGCGAGCACGCTGCGGCTTTCGAGCGGTTGGATCAGGACGCGTTCGAAGGCCGCGCCCACCACCATCGAGCCGATCACGACGATCACGATCGACAGCCAGATGTTGAGACCCTGCTCGATCGCAAGCACGTACACGATGAACGTCGAGAACATCGCCATCTCACCCTGAGCAAAGTTGAGATGGCCGGTTGTCTTGTAGATCATCACGACGGTAAGGGCCATCAGCGCGTACACGGCGCCATTTGCCAACGCATTCATCAGGTTCTGCAACAACAAGGTGAGCGTGAAGAAGTTGTGCTCGATTCCTGGCACGGCGAGTACGGCGCTCATCACATGTCTCCTAGAAACCCAAGTAGGCGCGCCGAACCGCGTCGTTTGCGCGCAGCTCGGCGGCGCTTCCGGACAGGACGATGCGGCCGGCCTCGAGCACGTAGGCGCGGTCCGCTATATCGAGGGCGAGGTTTGCGTTCTGTTCGACGATGAACATCGTCACGCCTTCCTCCTGGTTCAGCTCGCTGAAGCGACTGAAGAGACCTTGAATGACAAGGGGTGCCAAGCCGAGAGATGGCTCGTCCAACAGGAGCAAACGTGGTCGGCTCATCAGAGCGCGCGCTACCGCAAGCATCTGTTGTTCGCCGCCGCTCAGACTGCCGGCAAGTTGGGTGCGACGCTCGCCCAGACGAGGGAACAACGCGTAGCTGCGATCGATGTCGCCGCGGATCTCGGCACGGTCCTTGCGGACGTACGCGCCGACCTGCAGGTTCTCCTCGACCGTCAGTTCCGGAAACGTTCCCCTTCCCTGCGGAACGTGTGCAATGCCGAGCCCGGCCATCTTCTCGGGACGCATACCGACCAGTTCAGCCCCGCACATGCTGACACTGCCCTTGCTGTCCACCATCTGACAGATGGCCCGGATCGTCGTGGTCTTGCCCGCACCGTTCGCGCCGAGCAGCACGACGACCTCGGCTTCGTCCACATGCAGGTCGACTTCGCGGAGCACTTGGATCGGGCCGTAACCGGCATCCAGGCCGGCGACCTGCAGCATCGTGCTCATCGCCTCGCGCTCATTTCGCGCTAGTTCCCAGGTAGGCCTCGATGACGCTTCGATCGTTCTGGATCTGTGAGGGAGGACCCTCGGCGATCTTGCGACCGAAGTCGAGCACGACGACTTTGTCGGAGATGCCCATCACCAGTTGCATGTGGTGCTCGACGAGCAGCACTGTCAGACCGAACTGATCGCGGAGGCCCCGAATGGTCTGACCGAGATCATCAACCTCGCCATGGGCCAGTCCGGAGGCGGGTTCGTCAAGCAGGAGCAACCGCGGCTTGGCGGCCATCGCTCGCGCGAGCTCGATCCTCTTCAGCGTGCCGAACGGCAGACCCGCTGCCGGCCGCAGCGCCATCGCCGCGAGGCCGAGATACCCGAGGATGTTCATCGCGTCTTGGGTGAGACGTTTCTCCTCGCGACTCACGCCTATCCGAAACGGCGCTGATGCGAAGTTGACCTTGCACCGGCTGTGCGCGCCAACCATGACGTTCTCGAGCACGGTAAGGCGCGGGAACAGCGCCAGGTTCTGGAACGTGCGAGCGACACCGCTATCGGCGATCTCGTGCGCGTCGACGTCCAAGAGGTCGTTGCCGTCGAACAGAACGTGTCCCGTATTCGGTTCGTAGATCCGTGACACGACGTTGAACAGCGTCGTCTTGCCCGCCCCGTTCGGACCGATCAATCCGCAGATCTCGTACTCGTCGACCGAGAATGACAGTTCGTCGAGCGCGACAACGCCCCCGAATCGCACGGACACTTCTCGTACATCGAGTAGAGACGGACTTTCCAAGTCAAAACCTCCCCCTGGCAAGACAATACATCGCGCCACGACCAGTGGTCACCAGATGAACCACGAGCGACGATTCGGTACGTACACTCCGGTCGCAGGACGAGTGGGACCTGCTGGGCGATCAACGAGGCTGCGCCGATGCGGGTTTCGACCACGACGAGACCGGGTTGGCTCAGTCGGTAGTAGCAGCTGGACGGTGCCGCGTCGAGCTGGAACTTTGGATGAACGGAAGCTGAACATCGTGGTCTGGAGTCGGCTTCCCGGCCGCGGTGTCGGCAAGACTCCGATTCCATGCTCCCTGGTCTCTTCGCAAACGCCACAGATCGGCGCGAACTCGCTCCGGGCGAGGTGTTGTTCGCCGCTGGGGATGCCGGTGACCAGATGTTCGGGGTGGTTAGTGGTCAGATCGAACTGCTGCGCGGTGACGAGGTGCTCGCCAGAGTCGGGCCGGGCGAGACTTTCGGCGAAATGGCGATTATCGACGATGCGGCGCGCGCCCTGAGCGCTGTCGCGGTCGAGCCGTCCGAGATCGCGGTGATCACACGTCGTTCCTTCCTGTTCCTCGTGCACGAAACACCAATGTTCGCGATTCAAGTGATGCAGTCGCTCGCCTCTCGGATCCGCGAACTCGACGGCCGCATCTGACAGCGGTCACGCATCACGTGGCGCATGATTCGCGGAACTCTGCCAATTCGCGATTTGTGTATCTAGGACTCCACCCAAAGAGTCCTTACGACGGGCCCCGCGGAAAGGACCGTCCACAATGGCTCTGGCTCATGGATATGGGGTGCTTCGAGGGACGCTGTCCGGCCACTTCCGTGATCCACCCGACGACTTCGGCCGTTGGTTTCATGTCCACCTGAATG
>JAENVT010000273.1 GCA_016650435.1 Ilumatobacteraceae bacterium | reverse complement strand
GCTCGACGTCGACGACGAAAGCGCGATACCGGCCGACTACAGCGGCCGCGTCCGCAGATCGTTCAACGGGGCGGAGTCATATGTCGCCTGGTTCACCGAGGGCCTGCTCGACAATCCCGGGCGCAATCACCCTGCGTACCGCCGCTACCGCGCCGACGGCCAGGTGAAGTACGAGATGTTCTACGACAAAGGCAAGCTGCAGGATCCGTCCGAGCGTGACCCCGCGGTTCGCGGCTACTTCGCCAACGGCCGGTTGCACTACGAGGAGCACTACCGCGACGGCAAACGCTGCGACGCAGCCAACGGCAACCCGGCGGTATCGAAGTGGCGGGCGGACGGCACTTTGCGCCACCAACTTCGCTACCGCAACGGCAAACGAGTCACCGGTAGGCACTCTCCGCTAGCTGACGGCCGATCCTGAGTCAGGGCATCCACAGCCAGCACCGAAAACCGCGATTCATTCGGGAATCAGGTTTGGGCGACGTTTGCGATCGATCGTCGCTGGGAAATGCTCTGCGGTGGCAAACGGGGGCATGTATGTCGACGTCGCGCACGTCGGTGGGCAGGCTGTGACGACCGTCCGCGGCGAAATCGACATCGCTTCGGCGGATCAGCTCGGCGCCGCGCTCGACAAGGTGGCAGCCGAGGAGCCTGTCGTCTTGGATCTCTCGGCGGTCGATTTCATGGATTCCAGTGGACTCGCCGTGCTGCTGAGGCAATCGATGCGCAGGCATGACGCTGGCGGAGCGCTGCAGATTCGGCGACCGTCGGTGCCCGTGCGACGGCTGTTGCTCTTCTGCTGCCTCGAGCATCTGCTCGAACCAGAGCTCGAGGCCGAGAAGCCGAAACGGCGCTGGGCGTTCAAACGCACCGAGGTGTAATGCAGTGGAGTGTTTCGGGCCCACCCGTCGTGGCGCCAAACACTCCACTAGGGGTTTGGCGGAGGTGGACGGGAATCGAACCCGCCAGACGAGGATCGCTCGTCTCGGCCGCTTTGAAGGCGGTGGAGCCCACCAGGTGCCCAGACACCTCCGACTGCGACGCTACCTCAAGGAACGCTAGAGCGGCGTTGGCATGCGGCTCGGGCGTCGATAGGTTCCGCTTCGACTTCCCCCAATTCGTAGCGATCGGTTCGTTGGGGGTGAAGTCACGTGATTGTTTGTTGGGCTGCCAAGGGCGGCAGTGGCACAACGGTGGTGAGTTGTGCGATGGCGTTGGGATCGGCGCGCGGCCAACCAGCGACGCTGGTCGATCTCGGCGGCGACTGCGCCACTGCACTTGGGATGGACGAGCCGGCAGGGCCGGGAGTCGTCGACTGGCTGGCCTCGCCGACAGCGGGTGCTGCTGAGCTCGCCCGCCTGGCGTTGACTGTTCGCGACGATGTGCAGCTGATTCCGCGGGGCGATGGCAATCCTCCCGACAACCAATGGCCGCGTCTTGCGACTGCGTTGGCGGCGCTCGACACCGTGATCGTCGACGCCGGCACCGGCTGCCCTCCGCAGGCTCTGCACGATGCGGCCGAGCAGTCGCTCTTGGTCATCCGCCCGTGCTTCATGGCTATCCGTCGCGCACAGCGGTTGACCATTCGTCCGACAGGCATCGTGCTGGTCGACGAGCCAGGAAGGGCCCTGACGACAACCGACGTCGAACGGGCACTCGGTGTTGGAGTCGTCGCCGAAGTTCGCCTCGACCCAGCCGTTGCCCGCGCCGTCGACGCCGGGTTGTTGATTGCCCGCTTGCCTCGGTCACTGAGCCTCTCGCTGCGGACCGCGGCATGATCGATGTCATCGCCGAGCAGTCGCCGCTGGGCGGCCTCGAGCGCTGGCTCGGCGATCCGGCAATCGACGAGGTCATCGTCAACGGCGGCAGCGATGTGTGGATCGAGCGTTCGGGAACGTTGCTGCGCGTGGCCACTATGAGCGCGACCGCCGTGGCAACCGCCATCGAACACATCCTCCGCCCGATCGGTCGCCGGCTCGATCGTTCGAACCCCATCGTCGACGCCCGCCTACCCGACGGCTCCCGCGTGTGCGCGGTGATCGAACCCATCGCCGTCGACGGGCCATGCCTCACCATCCGGCGCTTCGCGATGCGACCACTTCCGCTGTCGGCGTTCGCCGCGCCCGAGGTCGTCGGACTGCTGCAGAGCATCGTCGCGACACGATGCAACCTGCTGGTCAGCGGGGCAACCTCGTCGGGCAAGACGACGCTGCTCAACGCGCTCGCCGCACTCGTGCCGACAACCGAACGGATCATCACACTCGAAGACACCGCCGAGCTGCGCCTGTCGCATCCTCACG